>NZ_JAQUAL010000075.1:0-10664 GCF_028687295.1 Simplicispira sp. | reverse complement strand
GCGGCCAGGATGCAGCCCAGGCCGTGCGCCACCAGCACCACCGGGCGCGGGCTGTCGATCACGGTCTCTTGCAGGCGCGCACTCCAGTCGCCGCGCAACGGGCGCTGCCAGTCGTGCTGCTCCAGGCGCTGGTGGCCGTGGAGCAGCTCCCAGCGGCTGAGCCAGTGGTCAGAGCCAGCGCCGTGCCAGTCGGGCAGGGTCAGAATCAGGGCAGATTTCACTATGTTTTTGATAGCTTATGGCGCAGATGTGCCGGGCGTTACAGGCTGTTTTGCCTGTTTTTTTGCCGCTGCGGGCCGGGGTTTGGCCGCGCCCACACGGGCCACCATCTCGCGGGCAAACTCGACAAACGCCTGGCTGCCCTTGGCCGACGGGTCGAACACCACGCCGGGCAGGCCATAGCTGGGCGCCTCGGCCAGTCGCACGTTGCGCGGGATGACGGTATCGAACACCTTGTCGCCAAAATGGCCCTTGAGCTGCTCGCTGACCTGCTGCTGCAAGGTGGTGCGCGGGTCGAACATCACGCGCAGCAGGCCGATGATTTCCAGGTCGGGGTTGAGGTTGGCGTGGACTTGCTTGATGGTGTGTACCAAGTCGGTCACTCCCTCGAGCGCAAAGTATTCGCACTGCATGGGCACGACCACGCCGTGGGCCGCGCACAAGCCGTTGAGCGTGAGCATGGACAGCGAGGGCGGGCAATCGACCAGCACAAAGTCGTAATCGGCATCGACGCTGGCCAGCGCAGCTTTGAGGCGCTTTTCGCGCTGGGGCAGCGACACCAGTTCGATCTCGGCACCGGCCAGTTCGCGGTTGGCGCCCAGCACGTGGTAGCCGCAGGGCTCGGCCAGCACGGCGGCATCGCGCACCGGGGTGGAGTCGATCAGCACGTCGTACACCGACAGGGCCAGTTGGCGCTTGTCCACGCCCGAGCCCATGGTGGCGTTGCCCTGGGGGTCCAAATCCACCAGCAGCACGCGCTGGCCGACCTGTGCCAGCCCGGCGGCAAGGTTGACGGCGGTGGTGGTTTTGCCCACGCCGCCCTTCTGGTTGGCAACACAAAATATCTTGGCCATGGTGGTGTTTACTTGGTAATAGCGAGCTTGATGCCAAAGGCAATGAGGAACACCCCGGCGGTTTTTTCCAGCACGCGGGCGATGAGGGGGTTGGCGCGCATGCGCTCGGCCAGGTGGTGCGTGAGCAGCACCACGATCAGGCCATACACCAGTGTCAGCGTGGCAATGGTGATGGCCATGACGGCAAAAGTGAACAGCCCTTGGTGGCGCTGAGTATCGACAAACAGCGGAAAAAACGCCATGTAAAACACGATGGCCTTGGGGTTGAGCAGCGTAATCAGCGCGCCCTGGCGGAAGTAATGGCGCGGTGCAATGTTCAGCACCGGCTTGGCACCGGGCGCTGCCGTGAGCATTTTCCAGCCCAGCCAGGCCAGGTAAGCGGCGCCCAGCCACTGCACGGCATGGAATGCCGCCGGGTAGGTGGCCAGCAGCGCGGCCACACCGGCCACGGCCAGCCACATCAGCACCTGGTCGGCGGCCATCACGCCCAGCGTGGCGGCCACACCGGCGCGCACGCCGCCCTTGCCGGTGGAGGTGATCAAGGCCAGATTGCCCGGCCCCGGAATGGCCAGAAACAACACGATGGCTGCGACGAAAGCGCCGTAATCTGCAATGCCAAACATGGTGGTTTCCTCCGGACTGGAGCTGCCGAGTTTACGCGACCGTCCTACAGCCGCTGCGGCGCCCGCGCGCGATCAGGCCGTGGGCCGCAGCCAGACGATGCAGCGCTCGGCGTCCAGGCCCGGCACCTGCAACGGTTCCACGTGAAACACCTGCACCGCTGCGGGCAGCGCAGCGATCTCGTCCGCCGGGTGCTTGCCCTTCATGGCCAACCAGACGGCGCCGTTGCCCAGCGCCGCCCGTGACCAACTGGTGAAGTCGGCCAACGCGGCAAACGCACGGCAACTGACCACATCGAACGGCCCGACCAACGACTCGACCCGGGCGTGGATGCCGTGCAGATTCGGCAGGCGCAGCGTAACGGCTGCCTGCTGGATGAACGCGGCTTTTTTGGCCACGGTATCGACACAGCTCACGTCCAGCTGCGGGCAGCAAATGGCAAACACCACGCCGGGCAGGCCACCGCCCGAGCCCACATCCAGCAGCCGCTGCGCAGGCGCACCGGCTTGCGCGGCCTGCGCCAGATGGCGGCGCAGCGGCCCCACCGCTGCCAGGCTGTCGAGCAGGTGGTGGGTGAGCATCTCGGCGGGGTCGCGCACTGCCGTCAGGTTATAGACCTTGTTCCACTTTTGCAGCAGCGCCATGAAGTCCAGCAGCTGCGTGATTTGGGCGTCGCTCAAGTCCAGCGCCAGGGCCTGGGTACCGCTGCGCAGGGTTGCTTCCATGGTGCTCATGCCGCCTCTCCGTTCTGGGCGGCAGCGCCCGGTGCCGGTGTGGCAAAGCCCTTGAAGCCGCCTTTCTTCAGGTGCACCATCAGCAGCGAGATGGCCGCCGGGGTAATGCCCGTGATGCGCGATGCCTGGCCCAGCGTTTCAGGCCGGTGGCGGGTCAGCACCTGGCGTGCCTCAATGCTCAGCGCCGTGACCTGCATGTAGTCCAGCTCAGGCGGCAAGCGCAGTTTTTCGTAATGGGCGGCGCGCCCCACTTCGTCGCGCTGGCGGTCGATGTAACCCGCGTACTTGGCGGCAATCTCTACCTGCTCGACCACTGGCTCGCTCAGGGCGCCCAGCGTTTCACGTGAAACATCGCTGCTGGCGTACTTGCCGCCGTCCATGTCCATCAGCGCGCCATAGGCCACATCGGGGCGGCGCAGCAGCTCGAACAGGTTGTATTCGTGCTCAATGCTCTTGCCCAGCACGCGCGCCGATTCTTCAGCGGGCAGGTTGCGCGGGTTCACCCAGGTGGATTTGAGGCGCTCGGTTTCACGTGAAACCGCATCGCGCTTGCGGCTGAAAGACTCCCAGCGGGCGTTGTCGATCAGCCCCAGCTGGCGGCCCACCTCGGTCAGGCGCATGTCGGCGTTGTCCTCGCGCAGTTGCAGGCGGAACTCGGCGCGGCTGGTAAACATGCGGTAGGGCTCGGTCACGCCCTTGGTGATCAGGTCGTCCACCAACACGCCCAGGTAGGCTTGGTCACGGCCCGGCAGCCAGCGGTCATCCGTGTAGGTGATGCTGCCTGCCGCACTGGCTGCGGCATTGCCGCCGCCCAAAGCGCGCACTTGCAGCGCCGCATTCAGGCCCGCAAACAGCCCCTGGGCCGCAGCCTCTTCGTAGCCGGTGGTGCCGTTGATCTGGCCCGCAAAAAACAGGCCCTGAATCTGCCGCGTTTCAAAGTTGCTTTGCAGCGAGCGCGGGTCAAAGTAGTCGTACTCGATGGCGTAGCCGGGGCGCAGGATGTGCGCGTGCTCCAGCCCCGGCATGCTGCGCACCAGGGCCAGCTGGATGTCAAAGGGCAGGCTGGTGCTGATGCCGTTGGGGTAGAACTCGTGGGTGGTCAGGCCCTCGGGCTCCAGAAAAATCTGGTGGCTGTCCTTGTCGGCAAAGCGGTTGATTTTGTCTTCCACGCTGGGGCAATAGCGCGGGCCCACGCCCTCGATCTTGCCGGTGAACATGGGGCTGCGGTCAAAGCCGCTGCGGATGATGTCGTGCGTGCGCGTGTTGGTGTGCGTGATCCAGCAGGGCATCTGGCGCGGATGCATGGCCGCGCCGCCATGGGCGTGCGCCATGAAGCTGAACACCGGCACCGGGCTGTCGGCATTCACACCGCCGGGCATGCCGTCGCCGGGCTGCTCGGTGCATTGGGAAAAATCAATCGTGCGGCCATCGATGCGCGGCGGGGTGCCGGTTTTCAGGCGCGCCTGGGGCAGTTGCAGCTCTTTCAGCCGCGCGGACAACGACACCGCTGGCGGGTCGCCCGCACGGCCTGCGGCGTAGTGGTTCAGGCCGACATGGATTTTGCCGTCCAGAAACGTGCCCGCCGTCAGCACCACCGTGCGGCTGCGAAAACGCACGCCCACCTGCGTGACGGCGCCCACCACGCGGTCGCCCTCCACCATCAAGTCGTCCACGGCCTGCTGGAAGATGAGCAGGTTGGGCTGGTTCTCCAGCACGCGGCGGATGGCGGCCTTGTACAAAATGCGGTCGGCCTGCGCCCGCGTGGCGCGCACCGCCGGGCCTTTGCTGCTGTTGAGGATACGGAACTGGATGCCGCTCTCGTCCGTGGCAAGCGCCATGGCGCCGCCCAGGGCATCCACCTCTTTGACCAGATGGCCCTTGCCGATGCCGCCAATGCTGGGGTTGCAGCTCATCTGCCCCAGCGTCTCGATGTTGTGCGTCAGCAGCAGCGTCTGGCAGCCCATGCGCGCAGCGGCCAGCGCGGCCTCGGTGCCCGCGTGGCCACCGCCAACGACGATCACATCAAATTCCTGGGGGTACAACATGGAACAACTCCGGGGGCAGGCACAACGGCCTGGTAGTCAACAAAGGGCCGCGCAAGGCAGGCAAGGGGGATTTGCGCCTGCACCGGTTGCGCAGCCACGCAGCAGCCAACTGGGCGCAGAAAAGGGGCAATTTTCCCACTTTGCGCACGGACTGTCGCTGGCAGTGCTGCCAAGGGCGTGGTCTTTACCCGGTGCGCTGCGGCGGTGTTTCACGTGGAACAGGCGCACGGCCTGCACGCCTGTGCTCCAATCGTGGCCATGAAAATCCTCATCTTCGCGGGCAGCACCCGCCAACAATCGTTCAACCGTCGGCTGGCGCGCGTGGCCGCTGAGATGGCACAAAGCAGCGGCGCGCAAGCCACGCTGCTGGAGCTGGGCGAGCTGGACATCCCCCTGTACAACGCCGATCTGGAAGCGCGCGGCACCCCCGCCGATGTGCGCCGCCTCAAGCAGCTGATGTGGGAGCATCCGGCCTGGATCGTCTGCACGCCCGAGTACAACGGCAGCTACACCGCCCTGCTCAAGAACACCATCGACTGGGCCTCCAGCCCCATCGCTGGCGACGCCGACTGGAGCGATGGGGTCAAGCCGTTTCGCGATACGGTGGTGGGCATGCTCAGCGCCTCCAATGGCCGCCTGGGTGGTCTGCGCGCGCAAAGCCATCTGGCGCCCCTGCTCACCAACCTGGAATGCTGGCTGGCACCGCGCGCCTACGCCCTCAGCGGCGCAGCCAGCGCCTTTGATGACCACGGCGCCCTGGTGGCACAAGACCAGCGCGAGGGCGTGCGCGCTGTGGTCGAACAGGTGCTGTGGGCAGCGCAGCGCCTGCACGGCCCGGCGGCATGAGCGCTGGCCTGGCAAGCGGCCTGAAATTTCAAGCCAAATCGGCATCCAGCGCCCGCGCAGTATGCGCTAGCAGCTATCATTAAAATAGCAAAATGGACTGCCGACCCGGCTGCGGTGCCTGCTGCACCGCCCCTTCCATTTCCAGTGCCATCCCCGGTATGCCGCAGGGCAAGGCTGCGGGTGTGCGCTGCGTGCAGCTGGGGGCCGATGCGCGCTGCCGCATCTTTGGCCAGCCAGGGCGCCCGGCGGTGTGCGCCCAGCTCATGCCGTCCGCCGAAATGTGCGGCACCTCGCAGGCCCAGGCGCTGCACTACCTGCACACGCTGGAGCAGCTGACCCGGCCCGGTGCCTGAAGCGGCGCATGGCCGCTTGGGGCGGTGCCTGCAAAAAATCCCGCCAGCGCATAGCATGGGCCGTCTTCACTTCTCAACCCAAGGATTTTTGTCCATGAAGCTGTATTACTCCACCGGCGCGTGCTCGCTGTCGCCCCACATCGCTCTGCACGAAGCGGGCCTGGCCTTTGAGGCCGTGCTGGCCAGCACCAAGACACACCAGCTGCCCGATGGCACCGACTTCTACACCATCAACCCCCTGGGCTACGTGCCCGTGCTGGAACTGGACAACGGCGAGCGCCTGCGCGAAGGCCCGGCCATCGTGCAATACATCGCCGACCAGGTGCCCGACAAAAAGCTGGCCCCGGCCAACGGCACGCTGGCGCGCTACCGCCTGCAAGAGTGGCTGAGCTTCATCGGCACCGAGCTGCACAAAGGCCACAGCCCGCTGTTTGCCCCCGGCACCCCCGAAGACTACAAACCCGTGCTGCGCCAGCGCCTGCTATCGCGCTTTGAGTGGGTCAACGCGCAGCTGGCCGACAAGGACTACCTGCTGGGCGACTTCAGCGTGGCCGATGCCTACCTGTACACCGTCTCGCGCTGGGGCCAGTTCGTGGGCGTGGACACCACCGGCCTGCCGCACCTGATGGCCTTCAAGCAGCGCATGGAAGCGCGGCCCGGCGTGCAGGCCGCTCTGCGCGCGGAAGGGCTGCTCAAATAAGCGGCTTTTGGCGCGCGGCCACCAGCGCGCCCAGCCACAGCGCTGCGGCAGAAAACACCAGGCCGCGCGCCAGTCCCCCGGGGCCGTCGGCAATCAGCCCTACCACGGTGGGGCCGACGATCTGGCCCGCTGCAAACACCACCGTGAAGGCGCTGATGCCCAGCGCCCACTGCGCAGGCGCCAGGTTGTGCCGCACCAGCGCCGTGGTCGATGCCACCACCGACAAGAACACCCCGCCAAACAGCAGCCCCGAGGCCAGCATCACCGGCCACACCGAGGTCACTGCGGGCAGCACCGTGGCCACGCCCAGCAGGCCGCACAGCACGGCCAGCGCCTGCCCGCCCCGGCTGCGGTCCAGCAGCCCCGCCCAGATGCGCGAAGACAGCACCACCGCCAGCCCCAGCAGCGCATAAAACAGCGTCACAGCAGCAGCACTGGCGCCCTGCTCGCGCAGCAGCGCCACCACAAAAGTCATGTAGCCGATGTAGCCCACGCCAAACAGGCCATAGCCCACCAGCGCAGGCGCCATGGCCCGGGCACTGAACACGCCCTGCCCTTGCGGCAACGGCACCGCAGCCGCCGCCTGCACCGCTGGCTGCGCCGCCGCATCCAGGCGCCGCAGCACCCGCACCGGCCAGACCAGCACCGCCGTGGCCAGCACGCACGCCACGGCCAGCGCCCACCAGGCCCAAGTCCAGGCATGGGGATTCGGGGCACGCTCCAGCACCCAGGGCACCAGCAGCGCCGACAGGCTGATGCCCCAGCCCGTGCCGCCGTAGTACAGCCCCAGCAGCAGGCCGCTGCGCTGGGGCGCCAGCGCACCCAGGCGCGCCGCCATCAGGCCACCGGCCACAAACACCAGCGCACTGGCCACGCCCGCCAGCAGCCGCTGCACCAGCAGCGGCGCCGCATCCAGAAAGAAACCGCACAGCCCCATGAACACCGACGCCAGCGCCGCACCGCACAGCAACACCCCTCCGGGCGCCCAGCGGCGCAGCAGCAGCGGCGTGGCCAGCGCGCCCAGCAAGTAGCCCAGCGCATTGACCGTGTTCATGCCGCCCGCCAGGGTGTACGACCAGCCCAGGTCGGCCCGCATGGGCGGCAGCAATAAAGCGTAGGCAAACCGCGTAATGCCCAACGACACCGCCGCACCCAGCGACAGCGCCAACGCCAATACCACGGGGTGCGCGCCCCCAGCCGGTGTACCGGCCCTGTTGTTTGTCTCCATGGCTAACGATTGTGCCCCACGCCCTGACCGCGCCACAAGCTATCAAAAAATGAGCTGCCAGCGCACAGCACGCGGGCGCCAGAAGCCTTTTTGGCCCAAAAACTGCGCGTGCAAAGTTTGCACAGCCCCATGCCAGCGCCCTACCATACAAGCCATGCGCTTGCAGTTACCCCACGGCACAGGGCGGTTGCGCTGGCGCGTTACGCTCTGCGCCCAAAGTGCCCTGGGGCCGTGCAGGCTCCAGGCCCGTGTTTTTTGTCCATGATCCTGAAAGGCTTCTTCATGCCCAGCTTGTTTGATCGCGTCCAGATGGGCGACATCGCCCTGGCCAACCGCATCGCCATGGCCCCCCTGACGCGCAACCGTGCCCCCGATGCCATCCCCACCGCGCTCATGGCGCAGTACTACGCGCAGCGTGCCAGCGCCGGGCTGCTCATCACCGAGGCCACCGCCATCAGCCCCCAGGGCCAGGGCTATGCCGACGTGCCCGGCCTCTACAGCACCGAGCAGCTCGATGGCTGGAAGAAGGTGACGCAGGCCATCCACGACGCGGGCGGCAAAGTGGTGGTGCAGCTGTGGCACGTGGGCCGCGTCTCGCATTCAAGCCTGCAGCCGGGCAACCTGCCGCCCGTGGCGCCATCGGCCATTGCCGCCAAATCCAAAACCTACCTCATCGACCGCGCCACCGGCCAAGGCCACTTTGCCGCCACCTCCACGCCGCGCGCGCTGGAGGTCGATGAGCTGCCCGGCATCGTCCACGACTTCCAGATCGCGGCGCGCAACGCCGTCGGCACCGCCGGTTTTGATGGCGTCGAAATCCACGCCGCCAACGGCTACCTGCTCGACCAGTTCCTGAAAACCGGCGCCAACCAGCGCCAGGACGACTACGGCGGCAGCATCAAAAACCGCGCCCGCCTGCTGCTGGAAGTGACCCGCGCCGTGGTCGAGGCCGTGGGCGGCGGCAAGGTGGGCATCCGCCTGTCGCCCGTCACCCCCGCCAACGACATCCACGACGACGCACCGCAGGCCCTGTTTGAATACGTGCTGCGCCAGCTGGGCCACCTGAACCTGGCGTATATCCACATCGTCGAAGGCGCCACCGGCGGCCCGCGCGAGCTGCCCGACCGCCCCTTTGACTACGACGCGCTCAAGGCCGCCTACCGCGCCGCTGGCGGCAAGGGCGCCTGGATGCTGAACAACGCCTACACCCGCGAGCTGGCCGAGCAGGCCGTGGCCAGCGGGCGTGCCGATGTGGTGGCGTTTGGCAAAGCGTTTATTGCCAACCCCGATCTGGTCGAGCGCCTGCGCCAGAACGCGCCGCTCAACGCCTGGGACCCAAGCACCTTCTACGGCGGCGGTGCCCAGGGCTACACCGATTACCCGGTGCTGGCGGCAAGTTAATGGTCAAAAGTGGCCGCAGCGCCCTGCCAGTAGGCGCAAGCAGCTATCAATAAAGAAGCAAAAGTGTCCCTGGCATCGCGCCAGGGCCTGCGCGCTCAGCCCAGGCCGATGGGGCTGGGGGCGCGCAGCACGATGCGCGAGAACAGGCGGTCATAGGCCGCATCGCGCGGCTGCGAATCGCACAGCGGATCGGCATTGTTGGCAAAGGCCGCATCCAGTTCACGCCAGTCGTCGCCGTCCAGGTGCTGCTGGGCCAGCGGCAGCACCTGGGTTTCTTCCAGGCGCATGTGTTCCATGTAGAACTGCACGTAGCGCGCCAGCTCGTTGGCAAAGGGCGCGCGCCGAGGCTCGCCCATCAGCTCCCAGGCCAGCAGCAGGTGCTGCAACTGGCGCACGGCGGCCTCACCGCCTGCGTGGTCTTGCTCCAGTTGGGCCAGCACCGGGGCCACCTCGGGGGCGCGCTGGAGTACCAGCGGAAACAGCAGCCGGGACTCCTTGGGGTGGTGCAGGCGCTCGGGAATCTCGTCGATGTAGAACAGCATCGCGCGCATCGAATCAAAGAATGCCTCGGGCGCATCGCCCGGGCCTTTGTCGAGCAACAACAGCAGGGAGCGCAGCACCGCTGACAGCGAGGCGTGTTCTTTGCGGATTTTTTGCAGGCAGATTGAGGGCATGGGCGGACTCCGGTAGGGCAACAACAAGGGAACGCCCCATGGTAGAGCGGGTTGGCCCTGCGCGACACCCGGGTTGACCACACCCGGGGCGCGGTGCGCGCTCAGGCCAGCCGTGCCATGGCCTGGGTGCGGTGCCGGGCCGCAGCGCGGGTGGGCGCCAGTGCCTGCCCATCCTGCACCCCTTCGGCCAACCGGAACTGCTGCACCACCTGCGACAGGCGATCGGCCTGCTCGCGCAGCGACTCGGCCGCCGCCGCCGACTCTTCGACCAGGGCGGCGTTTTGCTGCGTCATGCGGTCAATCTCGCCCACCGACTGGTTGACCTGGCCGATGCCCGCCGACTGCTCGGTGGCCGCCGCCGTGATCTCGCCAATGATGTCGCCCACGCGCTGCACGCTGCCCACGATCTCCTGCATGGTCTTGCCCGCGTCTTCCACATGGCGCACGCCGCCTTCGACGGCGCTGACGCTGTCGTCAATCAGCTGCTTGATTTCCTTGGCGGCGGCGGCGCTGCGCTGCGCCAGGCTGCGCACCTCGCTGGCCACCACGGCAAAGCCCCGGCCTTGTTCGCCCGCACGGGCAGCTTCCACGGCGGCGTTGAGCGCCAGGATGTTGGTCTGGAAGGCGATGCCATCGATGACGCCGATGATGTCGGCAATCTTGCGGCTGGCCACCGAGATGCCGTGCATGCCCGCCACCGCCTGCTCCACCACCGCGCCGCCGCGCGTGGCCGTGCCCGAGGCCGACACCGACAGCTGGTTGGCCATCTGCGAGGACGTGGCCGTCTGCTGCACCGTGCTGGTCAGCTGCGAGAGCGAAGTCACCGCCTCTTGCGCGTTGCTGGCGGTCTGCTCGGTGCGCACCGACAAGTCCTGGTTGCCCATGGCGATTTGCGCGCTGGCCGTGGCAATGCTGCCGCTGGCATCGCGCACCTGCGCCACCAGCGCGCTCAGGCCCTGCTGCATCTGGGCCAGGGCGCGTTGCAGGTC
>NZ_JAQUAL010000074.1:0-15391 GCF_028687295.1 Simplicispira sp. | reverse complement strand
GGGTGGACATAGCGGCGCACCGGCAGGTGGCTGTTGCTGGGCGCCAGGTACTGGCCGATGGTGAGCATGTCGATGCCGTGCGCGCGCATGTCGCGCATGACCTGCAAAATCTCCTCGTCCGTCTCGCCCAGGCCGACCATGATGCCGCTCTTGGTGGGCACGTTGGGGTGCAGCGCCTTGAACTTTTTCAGCAGGTTCAGGCTGAATTGGTAGTCCGAACCCGGGCGCGCTTCCTTGTACAGGCGCGGCGCGGTTTCCAGGTTGTGGTTCATCACGTCGGGCGGCGCGGCCTTGAGAATGTCGAGTGCGCGGTCGTCGCGGCCCCGGAAGTCGGGCACCAGAATCTCGATTTGCGTCTGCGGCGAGAGCTGGCGAATGTGCTGAATGCACTCCACAAAATGGCCGGAACCGCCGTCGCGCAGATCGTCGCGGTCCACGCTGGTGATGACCACGTATTTCAGCTTCAGCGCGGCAATGGTCTTGGCCAGATTCAGGGGCTCGTCCTTGTCCAGCGGGTCGGGGCGGCCATGGCCCACGTCGCAGAACGGGCAGCGGCGCGTGCACTTGTCGCCCATGATCATGAAGGTGGCCGTGCCCTTGCCAAAGCATTCACCGATGTTGGGGCAGCTGGCCTCTTCGCAGACGGTGTGCAGCTTGTGCTCGCGCAGGATGTCCTTGATCTCGTAGAAGCGCGTGGTGGGGCTGCCCGCCTTGACGCGAATCCAGTCGGGTTTTTTCAGTACCTCGCCCTGCTCGACCTTGATCGGAATGCGCGAGAGTTTGGCGGCTGCCTTTTGCTTGGCCAGCGGGTTGTAGTTTTCGGAGGATTGTGCTTCGCGCACGACGTCGGAGGTGCTCATGGCTGGTACGGGAGAGGTTAGGGCGCGAGGCGGGCCAACAGTTGCCGGGCCAGCACGTTCGCGGCGTCTTCCCAAGTGGTGTGGACGCCGATTGTAGAAAGGTCTACGGTTTGCAGACCCGCGTAGCCACAAGGGTTGATGCGCCCGAAGGGCTCCAGGTCCATGGCCACGTTGAGCGATACGCCGTGGTACGTGCAGTGGCGGCTGACCTTGATGCCGAGCGCGGCAATTTTGCCCAGGCCGGTGAAATCGGGCGCGGGCGGCGCGCTGCCCGTGCGTTGTTGCGGGCGCTGGGGCAGCTGGGCGTGGCTGTGCGGATCATCGAGCCGCACATAAATGCCAGGCGCGCCCGCCACCCGGTGGCCGGTGACACCAAAGTGCGCCAGCGTACGCAGCACGGCTTCTTCGATGCGGTACACATATTCCTTGACGTAGTAGCCCGCGCGCTGCAAATCCACCAGCGGGTACGCCACGACCTGGCCCGGCCCGTGAAAAGTGACCTGACCGCCCCGGTTGGTGGCCACCACGGCAATGCCACCGGGCTGGAGCAAGTGTTCGGCACGCCCGGCCAGGCCTTGGGTGAAGGTGGCGGGGTGCTCACAAATCCATAGCTCGTCAGGCTCGCTGGCGGTGCGCTGGGCAGTGAATTCCTGCATGGCCTGGTACACCGGCAGATAGGGTGTATGTCCCCAGAGACGGGTCTGCATGGCGGCGGCGCTCATGCGCGTCAGAGCACGATCTTGACCATGGGATGGCCGGACAGCGCGCGGTACAGGTCATCAAGCTGCTCGCGGCTGGTGGCGGTGATGGTGATGGTCACGCCCACGTACTTGCCGCCGCTGCTGGGGCGCAGCTCAATGGTGGTCGCATCGAAAGTGGGGTCAAAGCGCTGCGCCAGTTCTGTGATGGCTTGGACAAAACCCTCCACCTGGGCACCCATGACTTTGAGGGGAAAAAGACACGGATATTCGATCAGCGAATCTTTCCGTGGATCGGCGGGGGGTGGCACTGCGCCGTTGGCGTGAAAAATGGGTGGCGTTGTCATGCAAATGCTCTTAATTCAATAGCTTCAGGGGCAGGCGTATTGTGCTTCAGAGGCCGTTGGACATGAATTTTGTACGCCCTGGTATGGGTGTGCAGCGCAGGACGTCAGGTCTGCGCGGGGGCTTTCAGGCAGTGGCGCATTGCGTTGGAATGCCACCACAACAGTGCTTTTCAGGCACAGCGCAGCCCCCAGACAAGCAGGTCTTTGCTGAAATGCAGGGGTTTTTACTTATAATCAGGGGCTTTGTAAAAGTTTATGTCTGTAGCGCGGGGGCTTCAAACGATGAAAACAATCGCTCCCGAGACAGAAGCTGAGGCTGAAGAATCTGACTTCAAGCCCCTGACTGCACAAGAAGCGCAGGCGTGGCGCAGTCGCCACCGGGCCATCCCGGTATGGCGGCTGGTAGTGGTGCAGGCGCTGGTGGGTGGGCTGGTGGCTTTGTTGGCCGGACTGGTTTCTGGCAAGCCCCCGATAGGGTGGTCTGCTGGTTACGGTGCATTGGCGGTGGTGGTTCCCGCAGCGCTGTTTGCGCGCGGTATGGCCCGTCAGCGCTTTGCTGGGTCGCCTGGGGCGGCCATGGTGGGGTTCTTTGGTTGGGAAATGGTCAAGATTGTGTTGACTGTTGCCATGCTGGCGGCCGCGCCCCGGCTGGTAGCGCAGCTGAGTTGGCTGGCACTGCTGGCTGGCATGGTGGTGACGATGAAAACGTACTGGATTGCGCTCATGGCGCAGTCTGGTGTCCGAAAAACCGATTGATTAAGAGAAGAGTTGTCCGATGGCCGCAGAAGCGCACGCTCCGACTGCAAGTGAATACATCGTTCACCACCTGCAGCACCTTCAGAACATCAAGCAAAAATCCATCATCGATATGTCGGTGATCAACTACGACTCCGTCATCGTGAGCGTGTTGGTGGGCTTTTTGGGATTGTTCGTTTTTTGGCTTGCTGCCCGCAAAGCAACTTCCGGCGTCCCCGGGCGTTTTCAGGCAGCAGTCGAGATGATGGTGGAAATGGTGGACAACCAGGCCAAGGCCAATATCCACAACGCACAAAGCCGCAAATTCATTGCGCCACTGGCACTGACCGTGTTCGTCTGGATTTTCCTGATGAATGCCATGGACTTGTTGCCCGTGGACTTGCTGCCTGTCATTTGGGCGCAAATCTACGGCGCTGCGGGCCATGATCCGGCGCATGCCTATTTGCGTGTTGTGCCTACGGCGGATTTGTCCACCACACTGGGTCTGTCCTCTGCTGTGCTGATCTTGTGCTTTTATTACAGCGTCAAGATCAAAGGCATGGGCGGCTGGGCGCACGAATTGGTTACCGCTCCCTTCGGTACCAGCAAGAATCCTGTCTTCGCCCTGATTCTGGGTGTGGTCAACCTGCTAATGCAGGTCATTGAATACGTTGCCAAGACCGTTTCGCATGGCATGCGACTGTTCGGCAACATGTACGCTGGTGAGTTGGTGTTCATGCTGATCGCCCTGATGGGTGGTGCTGCTGCCATGTCGCTCTCTGGTGTGTTGCTCCCTGTGGGGCACATCATTGCAGGCTCGATCTGGGCGATTTTTCATATTTTGATCATCACCCTGCAAGCCTTCATTTTCATGATGCTGACGCTGATTTACCTCGGCCAGGCGCATGAAGCCCACTGACCATTTCCCTTTTCTTTTTCAACTTTTCTTTTTTTAATCAGGAGTCATCATGGAAAACATTCTCGGTCTCGTCGCTCTGGCTTGTGGTCTGATCGTTGGTCTGGGCGCTATCGGCGCTTCGATCGGTATTGCTTTGATGGGCGGCAAGTTCCTGGAAGCCTCGGCTCGCCAGCCTGAACTGATCAACGAACTGCAAACCAAGATGTTCATCTTGGCTGGTCTGATCGACGCTGCTTTCCTGATCGGCGTGGCCATTGCCCTGCTGTTCGCTTTCGCCAACCCCTTCGTTCTGGCCTAAGCTCCCCTCAACGCCCAAATAGAAAGGTGTTGCCGTGAGTATCAACGCGACCCTGTTCGTTCAGGCCATCGTCTTCCTGATCCTGGTGCTGTTCACGATGAAGTTCGTGTGGCCCCCGATTGCGCAGGCGCTGGATGAACGAGCCCAGAAAATCGCCGATGGTCTCGCTGCTGCCGACCGTGCCAAGTCCGAATTGAGCGCTGCCAACCAGCGTGTCGAAAAGGAACTGTCGCAGACGCGCAACGAGACGGCCTCCCGTCTGGCCGACGCTGATCGCCGTGCGCAGGCCATCATCGAAGAGGCCAAGGCCCGTGCCACCGAAGAAGCCCAAAAGATTGTTGCCGCTGCACAAGCTGAAGCGCAGCAGCAGGCTGTGCAGGCGCGTGAAGCCCTGCGCGAGCAAGTGGCTGTGCTGGCTGTCAAGGGCGCCGAGCAGATTCTCCGCAAGGAAGTCAATGCCGGTGTTCACGCCGATCTGCTGTCCCGCCTGAAGACTGAGCTGTAAGGGAGCATCCATGGCCGAAATCGCCACCATTGCCCGCCCTTACGCGGAAGCCCTGTTCAAGGCCTGCACGGCGGGTGTGGGCGTCGATCTGGGCGCTGCCGCTGCCTGGGTGGACGAACTGGCGGCGATCGCCGCCAACCCACAGTTGCGCCAGTTGTCCGACAACCCCAAGGTCAGTCCTGAGCAGGTCTTTGATGTCATCACCGGTGTGGCCAAGTCGGCCCTGCCGGATATGGCGCGCAATTTTTTGCGCACTGTCATCGACAACGGACGCCTGGATGCCCTGCCCGAAGTGGCAGCGCAGTTCCGCGCGCTCGTCAATCGCAGCAGCGGCTCTTCGGATGCCGTCGTGTACAGCGCTTTTCCCATGGACAGCGCGGCGCTGGACGGGCTGGGCGCCTCGCTTGAAAAGCGCTTTGGCCGCAAGCTCAATCTCACCGTGCAGCAGGACGAGTCCCTGATCGGTGGAATTCGGGTCGTAGTGGGAGACGAAGTCCTCGACACTTCGGTCAAAGCACGTCTGGAACAAATGAAAGCGGCCCTCACTGCGTAATGCGCGGCTTGGGGTTTCGGCTAAACAAAGAAAGAAGGAAAGAGTCATGCAACTCAATCCCGCAGAAATTTCTGAACTGATCAAGAGCCGTATCGAGGGTCTGGCAGCCAGCAGCGATATCCGTAACCAGGGCACCGTGGTGTCTGTGTCTGACGGTATCGTGCGCATTCATGGCCTGTCGGACGTGATGCAGGGCGAAATGTTGGAGTTCCCCGCAACGGCGGACGGCACGCCCTCCTACGGTCTGGCGCTGAACCTGGAACGTGATTCCGTAGGTGCCGTGATTTTGGGTGAGTACGAGCACATTTCCGAAGGCAATACTGTCAAATGCACAGGCCGCATTCTGGAAGTTCCCGTTGGCCCTGAACTGATTGGCCGCGTGGTCAACGCACTGGGCCAGCCTATCGACGGCAAGGGCCCGATCAACGCCAAGATGACCGATGTGATCGAAAAGGTCGCTCCAGGCGTGATCGCGCGTAAATCTGTGGACCAGCCGCTGCAAACCGGCCTGAAGTCCATCGACTCGATGGTACCTATCGGTCGTGGTCAGCGCGAGTTGATCATTGGCGACCGTCAGACCGGCAAGACGGCTGTGGCCATCGATGCGATCATCAACCAGAAGGGCCAGGGCGTGACGTGTGTGTACGTCGCTATCGGCCAGAAGGCTTCGTCGATCAAGAACGTGGTGCGTGCACTGGAACAAGCCGGTGCCATGGATTACACGATTGTGGTAGCTGCATCCGCCTCCGAATCGGCGGCCATGCAGTACGTCTCGGCCTACTCCGGCTGCACCATGGGCGAATACTTCCGCGATCGCGGTGAAGACGCCCTGATTGTTTACGACGACCTGTCCAAGCAAGCCGTGGCTTACCGTCAGGTGTCGCTGCTCCTGCGCCGACCACCAGGCCGCGAAGCCTACCCTGGCGACGTGTTCTATCTCCACAGCC
Source organism: Simplicispira sp. (assembly GCF_028687295.1). Classification (NCBI taxonomy): domain Bacteria; kingdom Pseudomonadati; phylum Pseudomonadota; class Betaproteobacteria; order Burkholderiales; family Comamonadaceae; genus Simplicispira; species Simplicispira sp. The sequence continues at coordinate 9,529 of NZ_JAQUAL010000074.1, read as the reverse complement.
GTTTGTTGGAACGCGCAGCCCGCGTGAACGCTGACTATGTTGAAGCCTTCACCAAAGGCGCTGTCAAGGGCAAGACTGGTTCGCTGACGGCTTTGCCTATCATCGAAACCCAAGCTGGCGACGTGTCTGCTTTCGTGCCAACCAACGTGATTTCGATCACTGATGGTCAGATCTTCCTGGAAACCAGCCTCTTCAATGCCGGTGTCCGTCCCGCTATCAACGCTGGTATCTCGGTGTCGCGTGTGGGTGGTGCTGCACAGACGAAACTGGTGAAGAACCTGTCTGGTGGTATCCGTACCGACTTGGCCCAGTACCGTGAATTGGCTGCCTTCGCACAGTTCGCTTCTGATCTGGACGATGCCACCCGCAAGCAACTCGACCGCGGTGCCCGCGTGACCGAGCTGCTCAAGCAGGCACAGTACAGCCCGTTGTCCATCTCCTTGATGGGTGCGACGTTGTTTGCTGTGAACAAGGGCTTTCTGGACGACATCGAAGTCAAGAACGTCTTGGCCTTTGAACATGGCCTGCACCAGTTCCTCAAGACCAGCCATGCTGCCTTGCTGGAAAAGCTGGAAAAAGACAAGGCTATGGACAAGGATGCTGAAGCTGCATTGACCGCTGCCGTGGGCGCGTTCAAGAAGTCGTTCGCTTAAACCGGACGAGGAGCCATCATGGCAGCAGGCAAGGAAATACGCGGCAAGATCAAATCGGTGGAAAACACCAAGAAGATCACCAAAGCCATGGAGATGGTGGCTGCATCCAAGATGCGCAAAGCGCAGGATCGGATGCGAGCGGCCCGTCCGTACAGCGAGAAAATCCGCAACATTGCGGCACATCTTGGTCAGGCCAATCCCGAGTACACGCACCCGTTCATGCAAGTGAACGATGCCAAAGCGGCTGGCATCATTGTGGTGACCACTGACAAGGGTTTGTGCGGTGGCATGAACACCAACGTGCTGCGTGCAGTGACTACTAAACTGCGCGATTTGCAGTCTGCTGGTGTTTCTGCACAGGCCGTGGCCATCGGCAACAAAGGACTGGGTTTTCTGAACCGTGTTGGCGCCAAGGTGGTTTCCCAGGCTACGGGCTTGGGCGACACGCCACACTTGGACAAGTTGATTGGCCCGGTGAAGGTGCTGCTCGATGCGTACGCCGAAGGCAAGATCAATGCCGTGTACCTGAGCTATACCAAGTTCATCAATACCATGAAGCAGGAATCGGTGGTGGAGCAGTTGTTGCCCCTGTCCTCCGATGCCATGCAGACAGGTAAGACGGGTGCCCACGGCTGGGATTACATCTATGAGCCGGATGCACAAAGCGTCATTGATGAGCTGCTGGTTCGCTATGTCGAGTCGCTGATCTACCAAGCGGTGGCTGAGAACATGGCGTCTGAGCAATCAGCGCGCATGGTGGCCATGAAAGCTGCGACCGACAACGCCGGTACCGTGATTGGTGAGTTGAAGCTGGTCTACAACAAGACCCGCCAAGCAGCAATCACTAAGGAGCTGTCCGAGATCGTGGCCGGCGCCGCTGCTGTGTAAGCAGCTCAACAGATATATTTTTTGGAGCAAGCAAAATGGCTCAAGCGAATACCCCCGTGAACGAACGCGTTCAGGGCAAGATTGTTCAGTGTATTGGCGCTGTGGTGGACGTGGAGTTTCCACGTGACCAGATGCCCAAGATTTATGACGCCCTCAAGCTCGAAGGCACGGCGCTGACACTCGAAGTCCAGCAGCAGTTGGGTGATGGCATCGTGCGCACTATTGCGCTGGGCTCCTCCGACGGCCTGCGCCGCGGCATCATGGTGACCAACACCGGAAACCCCATCACCGTCCCCGTGGGCAAAGCCACGTTGGGCCGCATCATGGATGTGCTGGGTACGCCTATCGATGAGCGTGGTCCCGTTAGCCAGGAACTGACGGCCTCCATCCACCGCAAAGCCCCTGCGTATGACGAACTGTCGCCTTCGCAAGAGCTGCTGGAAACCGGCATCAAGGTGATTGACCTGGTGTGCCCGTTTGCCAAGGGTGGCAAAGTGGGTTTGTTCGGTGGCGCCGGTGTGGGCAAGACCGTGAACATGATGGAACTCATCAACAACATTGCTAAGGCCCACAGCGGTCTGTCGGTGTTCGCTGGTGTGGGCGAGCGTACCCGCGAAGGGAACGACTTCTACCATGAAATGGCTGATTCCGGCGTGGTGAACCTCGAGAAGCTCGAAGACTCCAAGGTCGCCATGGTGTACGGCCAGATGAACGAGCCCCCAGGCAACCGTTTGCGCGTGGCCCTGACTGGTCTGACCATCGCCGAGTCGTTCCGTGATGAAGGCCGTGACGTGCTGTTCTTCGTGGACAACATCTACCGCTACACGCTGGCCGGTACCGAAGTGTCCGCTCTGCTGGGCCGTATGCCTTCCGCTGTGGGCTACCAGCCTACGCTGGCCGAAGAAATGGGCCGCCTGCAAGAGCGTATTACCTCCACCAAGGTTGGTTCGATCACTTCCATCCAGGCCGTTTATGTGCCCGCCGATGACTTGACCGATCCATCGCCTGCCACGACGTTTGCCCACTTGGACTCCACCGTGGTGTTGTCGCGTGATATCGCTGCATTGGGTATCTACCCTGCGGTCGATCCACTGGACTCCACCAGCCGCCAGCTGGACCCCCAAGTGGTGGGCGAAGAGCACTACAACGTGGCCCGTGGCGTGCAAAACACGCTGCAACGCTACAAAGAGCTGCGTGACATCATCGCCATTCTGGGTATGGACGAACTGGCACCGGAAGACAAGCTGACTGTGGCACGCGCCCGTAAGATTCAGCGTTTCCTGTCTCAGCCTTTCCACGTGGCTGAAGTGTTTACCGGTTCCCCCGGAAAATACGTGACGCTGGCTGAAACCATCCGTGGTTTCAAGATGATTGTGGCTGGCGAATGCGACCACCTGCCCGAACAAGCCTTCTACATGGTCGGCACCATTGACGAAGCCTTCGAGAAAGCCAAGAAGATGGCCTAAAGCAGTGTGCCGGGCACCTGTAGGTGCCCGTGTGCATGCTTGAACCGCTTTTTGTAGACTTCCAAAGGAATCCAGATGGCCAACACCATACATGTCGACGTCGTCAGCGCCGAAGAGTCCATCTTCTCCGGAGAAGCGCGTTTTGTCGCCTTGCCCGGCGAAGCCGGTGAGCTGGGCGTTTATCCTCGCCACACGCCACTGATCACCCGTATCAAACCGGGTTCGGTGCGCATTGAAATGGCAGACGGCAGCGAAGAGTTCGTTTTTGTGGCGGGTGGCATTCTCGAAGTCCAGCCCCACTGCGTCACGGTGCTGTCCGACACAGCTGTGCGCGGCAAGGATCTTGATGACGAAAAAGCCAATGCTGCTAAGGCAGCGGCTGAAGAGGCATTGAAAAATGCCAAAAGTGAAATCGACCTCGCACGTGCACAGTCCGAGCTGGCCATCATGGCTGCACAGATCGCTGCGCTGCGCAAATTTCGCCAAAAACGCTAAGTTGCACTGCCACAGCGGCATTTGTTCGCTGGATGGAAACAAAGCCGCCTTTCAAGGCGGCTTTGTTTTTACTACCTTACCCAGGGGCGGTCTGGCAGTTCATTGGTGCGTGCCGCAGGCGGGTCGACGGGCCACTCGGCCGCCATCAGGGTGGAGACTGCTTCCAGTGCCTGAAAAAGCCCTTGCTCCCATTGCCCCACTGCCAGTGCGCCCCCCAGGCGCTTGACCATGGCTTCCCACTGCGTCCCAGGGATGTGTACGCCACGGTCTGCCACCACTTCAATCGCACGGTCAGCCAGCAGCAGGTAGATGAGCACGCCATTGTTGTGTTCGGTATCCCAGACGCGCAACTTGCCGAATAGCGTGATCGCACGCTCACGGGCACTGGCCTGGCGCCAAAGGTAGCTTACTGGCAGAGCCGACTCTACGCAGATGCGGATCTGGCCGCTGTGGCGTTGCTCGCTGTTGGCTACTTGCTGCTCCAGCCGCTCTTGTAAAGGTGCAGGAATGGCACCTCGAATCGTGTTGCGAACACTGTACCAACGGTGGCGCGCGATGCGGCGCAAGTTGCTCCAGATATTTGCCATTACCAGTCTCCCGAGGCACCACCGCCACCAAAATCGCCACCACCCCCCGAACTGAAGCCCCCTCCGCTGCTACCACTGGAAGAGCCGCTGCTCCAGCCCGTGCCGCCCAGCAGTCCACCCCCGCGTGAGTTACCACGGGATGGTGCGCCCCAGACCATTGCCAGCAGAGCGGCCCCCAAGGCCACCAGAATGCTGGCCGTGACCAGGTACGCGATGATTCCTGTTGCTGCCCCCATCAGCAACGACCCCGCTACGCGCCCCAGCAGCGCCCTGGCGATGCTGGTGCCCACTGGAACGATGATGAAGAAGAAAATGCCCAGATCCACCCAGTCAAATCCGTCTGTAGCCTTGTCACCAGAAGCAGGCGCAGGCAGTGACTCGCCGCGTATGCGTGCAAACAGTTGCTCGACGCCCGCGTTAAGCCCTCCGGCATAGTCGTTCTGTTTGAAACGGGGGGTAATGGCATCGTCCATGATCTGGCGGGCTGCCAAATCTGGCACCGCGCCTTCCAGCGTTTTGGCCACTTCGATGCGCAGTTTGCGGTCATTTTTTGCTACCACGAGCAACAGGCCATCGCCCACGTTCTGGCGGCCTATCTTCCATGTATTGGCGACGCGGTTGGCATAGGCCGCGATGTCTTCTGGGGCAGTGGTGGGCACCAGCAGAACCACAATCTGTGTGCCTTTTTCTTGCTCAAACCGCGCTAAGCGTTCATCCAGTACCTGTAGTTCGGTGGCGGTCAGCGTTCCGGTGCTGTCGATGGCGTGTGCTACCAAAGCAGGCACTGGCTGCAAAGGCTGTGCCCATACATAGGAAGAAATTGCTACTATTAATATAGCTGCTAGCGCTCTCCAAATAAGGGCTAGAGGCATATTTGACCCATTATTTTGCCGGACGTAACGGGATGCTGGGCATCATTTCTTGCCGAAATCTACCGTGGGCGGTGCCGTGATTTTTTCTTCATTGGCTACGGTAAAGCTGGGCTTGACCGGATAGCTGAACACCATGGCAGTGAGGTTGGTGGGGAAACTGCGCGCCAGCACGTTGTATTCCTGTATCGATTGGATATAGCGGTTGCGCGCCACCGTGATCCGGTTTTCTGTGCCTTCCAGTTGAACTCGCAGATCACGAAAGCCCTGGTTGGCCTGCAGCGTGGGGTAGCGCTCTGAAACCGCCATCAGCCGCGACAAGGCGCCCGACAGTTCGCCTTGCGCTTGTTGAAATTTTCTGAATGCTTCAGGGTCGTTGATGGTTTCCGGAGTGACCTGGATGGAGGTGGCTTTGGCCCGTGCCTCAATGACCCGGGTCAGTGTCTCCTGCTCAAAATCTGCCTGCCCTTTGACGGTGCTGACGATGTTCGGGATCAAATCCGCGCGGCGTTGGTACTGGTTCAACACTTCGCTCCAGGCAGCCTTGGACTGTTCGTCCAGCCGTTGGAAGTCGTTATAACCGCAGCCAGTCAGGGCTAGCACGGTCACCATCAGGGCAAAGAGACGTTTCATGGTTGTGCAGGCGCTGCCCCATGGGTGCGGCGAAATTGCCAGGGTGCAAGCGGATGCAAATTGTGCCGTAAAGCACCGCTTGTCATCGTGTTCCATGGCGCTGTCTTGAAGGATGCAGGTCCATTGCTGCGTGGCTCACACAATGTGAATCGTGGTGCATGGCAAGCAGTGATGGCTGTGGCAACAGTGCCAGAATCGGGCTATGGATGACATTGTTAAACAGGCGTTGGCCAAATGGCCCCATGTGCCCCACTGTTACGGTTGGCTCGGGTTGGATGCGCGTGGCCACTGGCATTTGCGCGACGAGGCCGACCAGGCACGAGGCAGCTTTGTGCAAAGCAAAGGTGCGTTGTTGCAGCATGACAAGTTGATTGAATTCATCGGCCGCAATTACGAGGCGGATGCACAAGGCCAATGGTTTTTTCAAAATGGCCCACAGCGTGTCTATGTTGAACTGGAGTGCGCTCCATGGGTCTGGCGCGTGCAGCCTGACCAGACGTTGCAATCGCACACCGGGCTTCGCGCTACAGCAACAGATTGCCTCCTGGACGAGCTGGGTCGTGTGTACCTGATGACCGATTTGGGCTTGGGATTGGTTCACACTTCGGATGTGCCCGATATTGCTGCCGCAGTGGATCGCGGACAGTGGCAGCCTCTCCATGTGCAAGCCAGCGACCTGCCATTGCGTTACGGGTACGTCCTCAGTCCCGCCGCTGTCCAGTGTGAGATTGGCAAAGTGCTTCGTGCAGAAGCAGCTTCATAAAGCCCTGTCCCACCTATAATTAGGGGTTATTTTCAAGCCCCCCCGATCTTCCCGAGGACGTCATGAGCGCCACATCTCCCAATAAGGCCCACAGCGGCACCACCAAGCCCCCAAAGCAGCTGCTGTCTTCTGTGATTTTTGCCTTTGTGCTGCCTATCGCCGTTGTCATCGGTTTGATTGCTTACATGGTGTCGGGTGGCCGGCCATCATCGCATTCAGAAAGTACTGAAAAAGCGGTGGCTGAGCGCATCCAGAAAGTAGGCCTCGTAGAAATTCGTGATGTGAATCGCGCGTTGCGCACAGGCGAAGAAGTTTATAAGGCCCAGTGCTCGGCCTGCCACGCAGCGGGTGTTGCTGGTGCTCCAAAGTTTGGTGATGCCGAAGCTTGGGCTCCGCGTATTAAAACGGGTTTTGAGGCGCTGCTTCAGTCGGCACTTAAAGGGAAAAACGCCATGGGGCCGCAAGGTGGTGGCGAGTTCAACGACACCGAAGTCGGTCGTGCTGTGGCTTTTATGGCCAATGCAGCTGGTGCAAAATTTGCCGCACCTGGTCCGTCGGCTGTTGGTGCTGCTCCTGTTGTGACCGCCGAAACACCGCCACCTGTGGCCGCTGCTGAGCCAGCAGTAAAAACAGTGGCTACAGTATCTTCTGCCGGTGGCGCTGGCGAGGCGCTGTATAAGCAGGCTTGTCAAGTGTGTCATGCTGCAGGCGTTGCAGGCGCGCCGAAATTTGGCAATAAGGCAGATTGGGCTCCTCGCCTGCAAATGGGTATGGATGCGTTGTTTGCTAGCGCTGTGAAGGGCAAGAATGCCATGCCTCCGCGCGGTAGCTCGAATGCATCGGATGCTGATTTGCGTGCGGCTGTGGAATATATGGCTGCCTCAGCGCAGTAAATCGACGGCCTTTACGTCTTACGCCGTCTTCAAGGATGCCCTGAACAACTCAAGTTCGAATAGTGCAGTGGCTGCCGTTTTGTTCAGGTATTTCCTTTCTAATTCTGTGCTGACAAGGTGGCCAAAGTCTTGCCGGAGCTGATGAAGATTACTCGACTGCACACCAAGAATACGTGCCTTTGCATGGTGCGCTACGGTGGTTTTGGCTTGCCGTCGTAACGCCTTTGATCATGGGGGTGTTTATGGGGCAACCTGCGGGATGGATGCAGAAGTTGACGGGATGCGGGGTGAAGCGCTCGCCAGTAGCGCTGTCGCATCGACTGGTAGAGCGACGTTTTGAGGGGGCAAATCGCGGCCAGAACTGCAAGTGAGAAGGCGACAAGGCGGTTGGCGTATTCCCAGTGGCAAGTCGTCGTTGATCCTGTCATCGTGGCGGTGTGCCACTTTTCATATCCGAATCCAGGGCGGTTCAATCACTCTAGTTGGTGTGTGATTGTCTGAGTCCATCGCGCAGTTCCTTCTCGATGCTTCCAGGCGTGCGATAATGGCCGAGTTGGTTTGCTATCAAAGCAGCGGCTGTAGCTCAGTGGATAGAGTATTGGCCTCCGAAGCCAAGGGTCGTGGGTTCGATCCCCGCCAGCCGCACCATGTGTTGATGTATAGGTTCAGGCCGTTCAGAAGTTGGACGAGACCTTGGCGCTTGGTAAACCTTTCGAAATCGCGCTCTCGTGTACTCATAGACCTGCTCCGTATCCCATGTAAATCCTGTCTTGGTGGGGGCTGAATCAGCAGGTTCGGCTTTGCGGTTGAGGTTGTTCGTGTGCGGCCTTGGTGTTGAATCATCTCGATATACGCTGGGACTTGCCAGCGGATCGTTGGTGATGTAGCGCTTTGTTTGTTGTTTGAAAATCCTGTGTCGCATCAATTTTTATCGGATGGTCTGAGGGTTTCGTTGTAGCGTGTACAATGCCGTCATTCTTTGTGGTTGTGAGATGTTCAAAAATATTCTTGGCTACCGAAAATTTAGTGATACAATGTGAGGCTTAGCTGGAGGAGTGCCCGAGTGGCTAAAGGGGGCAGACTGTAAATCTGTTGGCTTACGCCTACGCTGGTTCGAATCCAGCCTCCTCCACCAGTAATAAGCGCAAAGCAAGTTTGGCAAAGCAATTGTTGTAAATGCCATTCAAAAGTGGGTGTCAGGCCTGCTGATGCGGGAGTAGTTTAATGGTAGAACCCTAGCCTTCCAAGCTAATGACGCGGGTTCGATTCCCGTCTCCCGCTCCATGCTTTGGTTAGATTTTGCAAAATTGCGTAAGCAATTTTAAGTTGCCCATGTGGCTCAGTGGTAGAGCACTCCCTTGGTAAGGGAGAGGTCGCGGGTCCGATTCCCGCCATGGGCACCACAAACTCCAAGTGCGTCTGATAAAGATGTGCAAACTCTCTGGTTGTAGACTTTTTTCGGAGTCGGAAAATGGCAAAAGGTAAGTTTGAACGCACCAAGCCCCACGTCAACGTGGGCACGATCGGTCACGTGGACCATGGCAAGACGACGCTGACGGCGGCCATCGCTACAGTGCTGTCCGCCAAGTTCGGCGGCGAAGCCAAGGCTTACGACCAGATCGACGCAGCGCCCGAAGAAAAGGCCCGCGGTATCACGATCAACACCGCCCACGTGGAATACGAAACCGCTGGTCGCCACTACGCCCACGTGGACTGCCCCGGCCACGCCGACTATGTGAAGAACATGATCACCGGCGCTGCCCAGATGGACGGCGCTATTCTGGTGTGCTCGGCCGCTGACGGCCCCATGCCCCAGACCCGTGAGCACATCCTGCTGGCTCGCCAAGTGGGCGTTCCCTACATCATCGTGTTCCTGAACAAGTGCGACATGGTGGACGACGAAGAGCTGCTCGAGCTGGTCGAAATGGAAGTGCGCGAACTCCTTGACAAGTACAACTTCCCTGGCGACGACACCCCGATCATCCGTGGTTCCGCCAAGCTCGCCCTCGAAGGCGACAAGGGCAAGCTCGGCGAAGAAGCCATCATGAAGCTGGCCGAAGCCCTGGATACCTACATCCCCACGCCTGAGCGCGCTGTGGACGGTGCCTTCCTGATGCCCGTGGAAGACGTGTTCTCCATCTCTGGCCGTGGCACTGTGGTGACTGGCCGTATCGAGCGCGGCATCATCAAGGTCGGCGAAGAAATCGAAATCGTCGGTATCAAAGACACCGTCAAGACCACCTGCACCGGCGTGGAAATGTTCCGCAAGCTGCTGGACCAAG
>NZ_JAQUAL010000073.1:0-15475 GCF_028687295.1 Simplicispira sp. | reverse complement strand
GCCGCGTGCGCGCAGCGCCGGGGCGATACCGGCAATGCGCAGGGCGTCTGGCCCCAGGCTGGTGCCGGGCAGGTTGGCGCCTGCATCGCTGGGTGCGCCGATCAGGGCGATGGAGGGGCGGGGTGTGCGCATGGCAGGGGCCTTTCGGGTGGCAAGGCGGTGCAGGCGGGCGACCGCGTGGACAAAGGCCGCAGGGCGGGCCGGTGTGGTCGGCCCTGGCGCTCAGCGCAGAAAGGCGTCGTAACCCGTTTTCAGGATGAGCAGGCTGACCACGGCAATGAATATGCCACGCACAAACCCCGTGCCGTGCTTGAGCGCCATGTGTGTGCCCAGCACGCTGCCCAGCACGTTGGCCACGGCCAGCGGCAGGGCAAAGTGCCACCAGACATGGCCTTTGAGCGAGAACAGAATGATGGCCGCCACGTTGGTGGCCACATTGAGCAGCTTGGCCGATGCCGAGGCGTTCAAAAAGTCGTAGCCCAGCAGGCGCACGAACAAGAACACGAAAAAGCTGCCCGTGCCCGGCCCAAAAAACCCATCGTAAAAGCCGATGCTGGCGCCGATCAGGCTGGCGGCCACCCACTCGGCGCGGCCTGCAAAGCGCGGCTGGTGGTGGCGCCCCAGGTCTTTTTTGGCCAGCGTGTAGCCCAGCACCGCCAGCAGCACCAGCGGCAGCAGCTTGCGCAAAAAGTCGGGCGAGAGCACCGTCACCGCCCAGGCACCGGCAAACGCGCCCGCAAACCCGGCCAGCGCCGCTGGCAGCATGGCCGCCCAGCGCAGTTGCACGCGGCGGCTGTATTGCCAGGTGGCAATGGCCGTGCCCCAGACAGCGCCTGCCTTGTTCGTGCCCATCAGCGTGGCCGGTGCCGTGCTGGGGAAGGTGGCAAACAGCGCTGGCAGCAAAACCAGACCACCGCCGCCCACGATGGCATCCACAAAACCGGCCAGCAGCGAAGCCAGCGTGACAACAATCCATTCCATGGGCCGATTGTCGCACCCGATTTTGCTATTGACTTGAGAGCTGCTGGCGCTTTCTGCGTAAGCCCTGGAAGCTGTTTTGGTCTGAAAAATATGCCCTGCGTGTGGATGCAGCACGGGCAAAAAAAAGGCGCCGACACAGGGGCGGCGCCTTGGCAAGAGGGCATCTCATGGCGGATGCTTGGGAATATGGTTGTGGCTTGGTAGGTTGTCTCCTCGGCCCCTCTTTGGGCGCGCCGTGGTGGTGCGCCGTTGAGTGGCGTGACTGTAACGGCATGCACCCTGGCGGTGCATAGGGAGTTTCCCTCCCCCTTTTCTGGGGCGCTGGCAGTGCAGGTGGCCCCGGTGCTGGCGTTGGCGCGCTGGCATGGCTTGTGCTGTACCAGTGGATATATCCAAGTCGGGAGGGCGCTGCCATGCACAGAAAAGCACACCACATCATGCAGACCATGGCCGTATGGCTGGCTGTGCAGGCGCCCGCCTGGGCCCAGACGGCAGACAGCGCAGGCGCGCCGGGGGCTGCGGCAGCGCTGGTGCGGCCCATGCTGGTGGCGCAGGAGTCCATCCGCGCCGCAGACACCGCCTGGGTCATGACTGCCACGGCCCTGGTGCTGCTGATGACGCTGCCGGGGGTGGCGCTGTTCTATGCCGGCATGGTGCGCCGCAAGAACGTGCTCAACACCATGGCCAGTGTGCTGGCGGTGGCGGCGCTGGTCAGCGTGCTGTGGTTTGCGGTGGGCTACTCGTGGGCTTTTACGCCGGGCTCGTCCTGGCTGGGCGGCGGTTCGCGCATGTGGTTTGACGGGCTGGACTACGTGATGGCCAGCGGCAAGGTGGCGGTCAGCCATCTGGCGCCGCACATTCCCGAGTCGGTGTACGCCATGTTCCAGCTGGGCTTTGCCATCATCACAGCGGCGCTGGTGGTGGGGGCCGTGGTGGAGCGCATGCGTTTTTCGGCGCTGCTGCTGTTCATCGGGCTGTGGACGGTGCTGGTCTATGCGCCCATTGCCCACTGGGTGTGGGAGCCGGGCGGCTGGCTGGTGCAGCTGGGGGCGCTGGATTTTGCCGGGGGCGCGGTGGTACACATCAACGCCGGGGTGGCCGGGCTGGTGTGCGCCTGGTTTCTGGGCCCGCGCCGGGGCTATGGCCGTGAACCCTTTGAGCCGTACAACCTGGGCCTGACCATGGTGGGGGCGTGTTTGCTGTGGGTGGGCTGGTTCGGGTTCAACGCGGGCTCGGCGGTGGCCGCAGATGGGCGTGCCGGGCTGGCACTGGTGGTCACGCACATTGCCGCCGCCGCCGGTGCCATCGCCTGGATGATGGGCGAGTGGGTGGTGCGCCAGCGCCCCTCGCTGCTGGGGTTGTGTTCGGGGCTGGTGGCTGGTTTGGTGGCCATCACGCCCGCAGCGGGCTTTGTCACACCCGTCTCGGCCTTGTTGATCGGGGCGGTGGCCGGGTTGGCCTGCTACTGGGGCGCTACAGGGCTCAAGCGCTGGTTGGGGGCCGATGACTCCCTGGACGTGTTTGGCGTGCATGGCATTGGCGGCATCGTCGGCTCGCTGCTGACCGGGGTGCTGGCCGACAAGGCCATCGGCGGTGTCAGTGCCAGCCTGAGCGTGCAGGCGCTGGGCGTGCTGGCCGTGATGGGCTACAGCGTGGTCGCCACGGCCCTGTTGCTGTGGCTGACGCGCCTGCTGGTGGTGGATTTGCGCGTGGACGATGCCTCCGAGCTGACCGGGCTGGACATCGCCCTGCACCGCGAGCGCCTGGGCGGATAAGGAGGATGCGACCATGAACACCAGCGATACCCTGGCCGTGGCTGCCCACTTGCATGTGCTGCTGCGGCGCAAGACGGGCCGGGTCACGGACACCGAATGGATGGCCTGCAATGCCGAATACGCCCGCGCCATCGTGCGCTTTGCCTGCGAGCAGGCCCAGGAGCGCGACCTCCCCGAGCTGGCCGAATGGGCGCAGCGCCTGGAGCGCGCCTGGCCCCAGCCCCTGGGTGCAGCCAGCGCCCCGGGGGCAGCGCGCGCCAGCACGGGCCATGCGGCGCCAGCGCCGCCTGACCTGCCGCGCTACGTGGGCGGCATCCGTTAAGCTCGCCCGAGCGCCTCGGCGCGCATCCAATGCGCCGCTTTTTCGGCCAGCATCAGCGTGGGGGCGTTGGTGTTGCCGCTGGTGATGGTGGGCATGGCACCCGCATCCACCACGCGCAGCCCGGCCACGCCGCGCACGCGCAACTGCGAGTCCAGCACCGCCAGGGGGTCGCTCTCGCGCCCCATCTTGGTGGTGCCTACGGGGTGGAAGATGGTGGTGGCAATGTCGCCCGCCAGGCGCGCCAGATCGGCATCGCTGTCGAACTGCACGCCGGGCTTGTATTCCTGGGGCTGGTAGCGTGCCAGCGCCGGTTGCGCCACGATGCGGCGCGTCAGGCGCAGGCTGTCGGCGGCCACCTGGCGGTCTTCGGCGGTGCTGAGGTAGTGGGGGGCAATGGCTGGGGCGCTGCGGAAGTCGGCGCTCTGGATGTGTACCGTGCCCCGGCTGGTGGGGTTGAGGTTGCACACGCTGGCGGTGAACGCCGGAAACGGGTGCAGCGGCTCGCCAAAAGCGTCGAGCGACAGCGGCTGCACGTGGTACTCGATGTTGGGGTGCGGCTGTGCGGGGCTGGAACGGGTGAAAGCGCCCAGCTGCGAAGGCGCCATGCTCATGGGGCCGGTGCGCTGGAGTGCATATTCCAGCCCGATCTTGGCCTTGCCCCACAGGGAATTGGCCAGCGTGTTGAGCGTGGGCACGCCCTGCACCTTGAACACGGCGCGGATTTGCAGGTGGTCTTGCAGGTTGGCGCCCACGCCGGGCAGGTCATGCACCACCTCGATGCCGTGCGCGCGCAGCAGCGGCGCCGGGCCTATGCCCGAGAGCTGCAACAGCTGCGGCGAGTTGATGGCGCCTGCGCTCAGCACCACCTCGCGCGTGGCGTGCGCCGTGACCATCTCCTGGCCGTTCCAGACCTGCACGCCGGTGCAGCGCGGGCGGCCATCGGGCTGCGGGGCCAGCAGCAGCCGGGTGGCCTGGGCGCGCGTCCACAGCGTGAAGTTGGCCCGGCCCGTGCAGGTGGGGCGCAAAAACGCCTTGGCCGTGTTCCAGCGCCAGCCGCTTTTCTGGTTGACCTCGAAGTAGCCCACGCCCTCGTTGCAGCCCCGGTTGAAGTCGTCGGTGGCGGCAATGCCCGCCTGCTGTGCGGCCTGGGCAAAGGCGTCGAGCACGTCCCAGCGCAGGCGCTGTTTTTCGACGCGCCACTCGCCCGTGCTGCCGGTGTTGCGGTGGCCGTGCAGGCGCTGAAAGTCGCTGCTGGCGGTGCCGGGCTGGTCCAGGCGCCAGTGGTCTTCGTGCTGGCGAAAGGCGGGCAGCACGTTGTCCCAGCGCCAGGTGTCGTCGCCCGTCAGGTGCGCCCACTGGTCGTAGTCGCGCGCCTGGCCGCGCATGTAAATCATGCCGTTGATGCTGCTGCACCCGCCCAGCGTTTTGCCGCGCGGGTAGCGCAGGCGCCGGCCATTGAGCCCCGCGTCGGGCTCGGTCTGGTAGAGCCAGTCGGTGCGCGGGTTGCCGATGCAGTACAGGTAACCCACAGGGATGTGGATCCAGTGGTAGTCGTCTTTGCGCCCGGCCTCGATCAGCAGCACGCGGTGCTGCGGATTGGCGCTGAGGCGGTTGGCCAGCAGGGCGCCTGCCGTGCCCGCGCCGATGATGATGTAGTCGAAAGTGGTGTCGCTCACGGTGTCTCCTGTGCCGAGGTTCAGCCGTCTGCGCGGCTGTGGCGGCCATTGTGCGGCGGTGTGATGGCGGGTGCGGGCCAGGCGGTGGCAGTGCCGGTTTTTTGCTATTTAAAAGATAGCTGCTTGCGCTTATCCTGATTGCCTTGGAGCCGTTTTTTGATAATATTTCACGCGCTGGCCATGGCCGCTGCGGCGCTGCCCGGCACGGTGCCGCTACCATCGGCGCCTTGGCCCTGTACTTTTTTTTACACTGACCCATGTCCGATTCCTCCCCCCGCTTAGAGCGCACCGACACGCCCGATGGCCCGTGCGTGCGCCTGCTGGGCCGCTGGGGCGCGGCGCAACTGGGCACCCGTGCGCAGTGGCGTGCGCTGTCGGTACAACTGCGGGGCCAGCGCGCCGCTGCGGGCCTGGGCTGGGACTTGCGCGGCCTGGAGTGGCTGGACCACGTAGGCGCGCAGTTGTTATGGAACCACTGGGGCCGCGCCTGGCCCGAGCGCCTGGCGCTGGACGCCTCCCAGCGCGCCATGCTCGATCGCGTGGCGCGCTTGAGCTGTACCGCCGCGCCGCCCGAGCCCTGGCGCCTGGCCGACCAGATCGACCGCCTGGGCACGCTGGTCATGCACGGAGTGGACCATGCCCGCCACCTGCTGCTGCTGGTGGGGCAGTTGCTGCTCGACAGCCTGCGCGTGCTGCGCGCGCCGCGCCGGGCGCCCTGGCGCGACGTCTCGGGCCACCTCTACAGCATGGGCGCCATGGCCCTGCCGATTACGGCGCTGGTGGGTTTTCTGATTGGCGTGGTGCTGGCCTACCTGATGAGTCTGCAATTGCGCCAGTTTGGCGCCGAGGCGTTCATCGTCAATATTTTGGGCATCTCGCTGATCCGCGAGCTGGGGCCGCTGCTGGGGGCCATTTTGGTGGCGGGGCGATCGGGCTCGGCCATCACGGCGCAGATCGGCGTCATGCGCGTGACCGAAGAGTTGGATGCCATGAGCGTCATGGGCATACCGCACGGCTTTCGGCTGGTGCTGCCGCGCGCGCTGGCACTGGCCATTGCCATGCCGCTCATCAGCATCTGGACTACGCTGGCCGCACTGGCGGGCGGCATGCTGGCCGCTGACATGGCCATGGGTATCTCGCCCGCCTATTTTTTCGAGGCCATGCCCGCCGCCGTCAAGCTGGGCAACCTGTGGCTGGCGCTGTCCAAATCGGTGGTGTTTGGCACCTTGATTGCGCTGATTGGCTGTCACTGGGGCCTGCGCGTCAAACCCAACACGCAAAGCCTGGGCGAGGGCACGACGGCCTCGGTGGTCACGTCCATCACCGTGGTCATCATCGTGGATGCGGTGTTTGCCGTGGTCTTCAAGAATGTGGGGTTCTGACATGGCCGCCGTACCCGCACCCGTGGTGCAAATTGCTGGCCTGTGGACGGTGTTTGGCAAAGGCGAGCAGGCGTTTTCTGTTCACCAGGATCTGGACTTGACCGTGCAGCGCGGCGAAATCCTGGCCCTGGTGGGCGGCTCGGGCACCGGCAAAACCGTGCTCTTGCGCCAGGTACTGGGCCTGATGCAGCCCGCGCGCGGCAGCGTCACGGCGCTGGGCCGTCCCGCGCGCGAGATGACCGGCGAGGGCGCCGCCAGCCGCGTGGGCATGTTGTTCCAGCACGGCGCGCTGTTTTCGGCCTTCAGCGTGCTCGACAACATCGCCTTTGCCCTGAACGAGCAGGGCACGCTGCCTGCCGATCTGGTGCGCGACGCCGCCATGGTCAAGCTGCAAATGGTGGGCCTCAAGCCCGAGCACGCCACGCGCATGCCCGCCGATTTGTCGGGCGGCATGATCAAGCGCGTGGCGCTGGCGCGCGCCCTCATCATGGACCCGCCGCTGCTCTTGCTGGACGAGCCCACGGCGGGCCTGGACCCCCACGGCTCGGATGAGTTTTGCGCCCTGGTGCGTGAGTTGCAGGCCGAGCTGGGCGTGACCATGGTGATGGTCACGCACGACCTGGACACACTGTTTGCCCTGGCCACGCGCGTGGCCGTGCTGGCCGACAAGCGCGTCATCACCACCGGCACGCCCACCGAAGTGGCGCACTTTGCCCACCCCTTCGTTGAACAATTTTTCCTGGGTGAGCGTGGCCGCCGCGCCATGGCACCGCCCACCCCCCTCAAGGAATCCTGATGCAAAACAAAGCCCACGCCATGGCCGCTGGCCTGTTCGTGCTCATCGTGTCGCTGCTGGTGGCGGGCCTGGGCATGTGGCTCACCCGCGACAACGGCAATTACCACACCTACGAGCTTTCCAGCCGCGAGGGCGTCAGCGGCCTGCAGCCGCAGGCGGCGGTGCGCTACAAGGGCGTGGCCGTAGGCAAGGTCACGCACATCGGTTTTGACCCGCAGGTCAGCGGCAATGTGCTGATTCGCATCGACGTGAATGAAGAGACGCCCATCACAGCCTCCACGTTTGCCGTGCTGGGCTACCAGGGCGTGACCGGCCTGGCCTACGTGCTGCTGGACGACGCAGGCGAAGACCACCCCCCGCTGCCCCCCGGCGACAGCGGCCTGCCGCGCCTGCCGCTCGAATCCTCGCCCTTCAGCAAGCTGGCCGACCAGGGGCCGGTGATCCTGGGCCGCCTGGACGACGCCGTGCAACGCCTGAACCAGGTGCTGGGCGAAGAAAACCAGAAACACATCACCAGTGCGCTGGTGAACATCGGCCAGGCGGCAGGCAGCGTGCATGCCCTGAGCTTGAAGCTCGATGCCACCGTCACCCAGCGGCTCGACCCCGCGCTGGCCGCTGTACCCGCCCTGGCCGCGCAGGCGCGCCAGACCCTACAGACGCTGCAACAGGCCGGTGCCAACACCGCCAGTGCCGCCGCCGACATGGGCCAGGTGGCCCGGCGCCTGAACGAGCCCGATGGCGTCATCGACCAGACCGCGCGCGGCACCTTGGCGCTGAGCCGCTCGCTGGAGCGCTTCAACGCCGTCACCCTGCCCCGGGTGGAGGCCGCCACCGACGCCACCGCCCGCGCCGCGCGCCAGTTTGGCCGCATGACGGCGGGCGTCAGCGACAACCCCCAGGCCCTCATTTACGGCCCCGGCGCGCCCTTGCCCGGCCCCGGTGAGGCCGGTTTTGTGGCCCCCGTGCCTGCTGTCGCACCTGCCAAGCCCTGACAAGGATTGCTATGAATGCTCTTAAAAAAATAGCTGCTAGCGCCCGTCCAGCA
Organism: Simplicispira sp.; assembly: GCF_028687295.1. NCBI lineage: Bacteria > Pseudomonadati > Pseudomonadota > Betaproteobacteria > Burkholderiales > Comamonadaceae > Simplicispira > Simplicispira sp. The sequence continues at coordinate 7,498 of NZ_JAQUAL010000073.1, read as the reverse complement.
AGCGTTGTAGCCACTTTTGCTGCTATTTTTCTGGCTGGATGCTCGGCTCTGCCCCAGCCGCCGGTGCGCCCCGTGCTCTACGACCTGGGGCCGGGCCAACTGGCCCCCGCCGCCGAGCAGCCACCGCTGCCCGCACTGGCGCTGGCCGATGTGCAAAGCGCCGGCCCGGTCGATGGCAGCACCGCCGTGCACTACCGCCTGGCCTACGCCGACGCCCGCCAGTTGCGCCCCTACCAAAGCGCGCGCTGGAGCCAGCCGCCCGCCCAACTGCTGGAGCAGCGCCTGCGCGCCGTGCTGGGTGAGCGCCGTGCCGTGCTGCGCGCCGACAAAGCGCTGATTGCCGCGCGCCAGGGCCAAGCGCCCACAGCGGTGCTGCGCGTGGAGCTGGAAGAGTTCAGCCAGATTTTCACGAGCGAGCAGGGCAGCACCGGCGTGGTGCGCCTGCGCGCCACCCTGGTCGAGCCCACGCCCACGGGCGAGCAGCTGCTGGGCCAGCGCCTGTTTGTGGCCCAGCAGGCCGCCACCAGTGCCGACGCCGCCGGTGGCACCCGCGCCCTGGCCGAGGCCACGCAGCAGGCCGCGCAGGCGCTGGCGCAGTGGCTGGAGCAGCAGGGCCGCTGATGCCCGGCTGAGGCCCCGCCTGCGCGCAAGCAGCCGCGCAGCCCCGCCGTTGTCTCGTGCCCGGGGCGCGCGGTTGTCCTGCACGAAAGTAGGCAAGCACTGACGTGCTGTGCCCCGCGCTGCCTACGCGGCGGGCGCGCCCTCGGACGTAGAGTCTCCCCATCGCCCATGCAGGTGTTCCACACACAACGGGTGGATGGCGCAGGCGAGACTTTTTCTGAGGATCAAAGCCATGAACGAAGACCGCATCAAAGGCAACTGGAAGCAATTCACCGGCAAGCTGCAAGAGCAGTGGGGCAAGCTCACCAACGATGACCTGGACGTGATCGCTGGCAAGCGCGACCAATTTCTGGGCAAGCTGCAAGAGCGCCACGGCTTGGCCCGCGACGCCGCAGAAACGCAGCTCAAGGAATGGCAGGCACGCCACCCCGAATTCCGGTTTGACGACTGAGAGCGAATCGGATTTTGGCCATTCTTTATTCTTCAGGAGCATTCAGCATGACAAGCTTGACCCGTAATTTTCTGGCCCTCATGGCCGCTGGCATGGTCGCCAGTGTCTCGATGGCCATGCAGCCCGCCGAGCACACGGCGGCCAAAGAGCGCATCAGCGCCGATTACAAGATGCACAAGGACAAGTGCAGCGCCATGCAGGGCAACGCCAAAGACATCTGCATGCAAGAGGCCAAGGGCGCTGAGAAAGTGGCCAAGGCCGAGCTGGAAGCACAGTACCGCCCCAGCGACAAAACCCAGTACAAGGCCCGTGTTGCCCACGCCGATGCCGCGTACGACGTGGCCAAAGAAAAGTGCGACGACCTGACTGGCAATGCCAAGGACGTGTGCCGCAAGGATGCCAAGGCCGCCCATGTGCGCGCCGTGGAAAACGCCAAGGTCGCCCAGGTGCAGGCCCAGCCCGCCGCCACCGCCGCTGAAAAAGGCGCCGCCGTTGCCGAAGCCCGCAAGGACGCCGCTGCCGAGAAGCGTGAAGCCGATTACAAGGCCGCCGCCGAGCGCTGCGATGCCATGACCGGCGACCTCAAAGCCAAGTGCGTGGATGACGCCAAACGGATGTACGCCCAGTAACGGCCCCGCAGGGCCGCCATGGCGCAGCGCCCACACCTGCCACAGCGCAGGGGTGGGCGCTGCTGCTTTCAGCGCATCAGCGCCTCAATGTCATCGGCCTTGACTGGCACGCCGCGCGTGATTAGCTCGCAGCCCGTGTCGGTGACGATGGCGTCGTCTTCGATGCGGATGCCGATGCCGTGGAACTGCGCAGGCACATCGGCGCCGGGGCGCACGTACAGGCCCGGCTCAATGGTCAGCACCATGCCTGCGCGCAGGATGCGGCTGGGCCGGTCCTGGATGATTTCGCCCGAGAGCGGGTCGCGCCGCTGGCTGACCTGGCCGATCTCAGCGGGCTCCACGTAGCTGCCGCAGTCGTGTACGTCCATGCCCAGCCAGTGGCCGGTGCGGTGCATGTAGAACGGGAAATAGGCCCGGTTGGCGATCACGTCCTGCACGGTGCCCACCTTGGTTTTGTCCAGCAGGCCCAGGTCGAGCAAGCCTTGCGCCAGCACGGCCACGGTGGCCTCGTGCGGGTCGGTGAAGCGGGCGCCTGCGCGCGTGGCGGCAATGGCCGCTTCCTGGCTGGCCAGCACCAGGTCGTAGAGCGCGCGCTGCGGCCCCGTGAACTGGCCGTTGGCGGGAAAAGTGCGCGTGATGTCGCTGGCGTAGCCGTCGAGTTCGCAGCCCGCGTCGATCAGCACCAGCTCGCCTGCCCGGATGGGGGCGGTATCGGCGCGGTAGTGCAGCACGCAGGCATTGGCGCCCGCCGCGACGATGCTGTTGTAGGCCACCGACTGCGCCCCGTGGCGGCGGAACTCGTGCAGCAGCTCGGCTTCGAGGTGGTATTCGCGCACATCCTGGCCCGCGCGCAGCATCTGTGCCGACGTTTGCATGGCGCGCACATGGGCGCCGGCGCTGATCTGCGCGGCGCGGCGCATCACGTCCTGCTCGTGCGTGTCTTTGACCAGGCGCATTTCATCCAGCAGCACGCACAGGTCGTTTTGCTGTGTGGGGCACAGCGCGCCAAAGCGCACCCGCGCACGCACGGGCGCCAGCCAGCCTTCCACGCGCGCGGCCAGGCCGCTGTGGGTGGCAAACGGGTACCAGACGGCGCTGTGGTTTTCCAGCAGGCGCGGCAGGCGCGCGTCGAGTTCGCCCACCGCCAGGGCGGCATCCACGCCCAGCGCGCCGGGCGCGGCCTCGGGGCCCAGGCGGTAGCCGTCCCAGATTTCGCGTTCCAGGTCTTTGGGCTGGCAAAACAGTGTGCTGTGGCCATCGCCCGTGAGCACCAGCCAGGCGTGGGGCTCGGTAAAGCCGGTGAGGTAGTAAAAATAGCTGTCGTGGCGGTACGGGAAGTCGCTGTCGCGGTTGCGCGGGCGCTCAGGGGCCGTGGGGATGATGGCGACGGCGTGGGGGCCGAGTTGCGCGGCCAGGCGCGCACGGCGTTGGGCATAGACGGAGTTCATCCGACCATCGTAATGCGCCCCGAGGACGCGCGCCCGCGCCCCCCACAGCGTGCCCCCACTGGCGGCGGGGACTGCGCCAGTGCCGACTCAGCCAGTGGCCTGGGCGTCGGTCTGGGTCAGTACGCGAAAGGGCGCCCGCTCGCCGCGCTGCCCGTCCGGAGATAGCGCTGGCGCTGCGGCCTGGGCCTGCGGGTGCGGTTCGGTGCGGCGTGTGTGCCCTTCGAGCCGGGCCACACGCTCTGCGTACATGCGTGCCAGGGCGCTGTGGTGTTCTGCGGCGGCTTCATGTTCCAGTTGGGCAAAGCGCGCTTCACGCAGCATGGTTTCTGCGCGCCGGGCATAGGCTTTCGAACTCAGATTGAAAAAGTCGAACATGGCACACCTCCTGAACCGCCGGGCGCAGCAAAGCCCGTATCCCCATTGTGTGGCGTGGTGCAGGTGCGGGTGTCGGACGCGGGCGCATCCGGTTGTAGTCCACCCGGGCAGGCGGCGTGTAGCTAGAAGGCTGTGGTGTTGAGTGCGGCCAGCCGCTCGGGCGTGCCCACGTCTGTCCAGCGGCCTTCGTAGAGCTGCGCCGACACTCTGCCCGCATCCATGGCGCGGCGCAGCAGCGGGCCCAGCGGTGCCGCTTCGCCCTGCGGGTTACCCGGGGCGATGTTGCACCACGGCGGGCCAAACAGTTCGGCGCGCAGCAGGGCGATGGTGCTGTAGGTGTAGCGCGGGCCGGGGTGCTCGGCGCCCAGGTTCAGCGCCAGGCCATCGGGGCTGAGGCCGAAGTCACCGCGCGGGTGGTGCGCGGGGTTGGGCACCAGCCACAGGTGGGCCAGCATGGGGCTGGCGGCAAAGGCGTGCAGCGCCTCGGGGGCAAAGACAAAGTCGGGCGCAAACACGTCGCCTGCGGCCAGCCAAAAGATGTCGTCCAGCAGCGGCAGGGCGCGTGCAATGCCGCCTGCTGTCTCCAGCGCGGCACCAAAATCGCGGCCTTCTTGGGAGTAAAAAATTGATAGCTGCTCGCGCTTATCAGCAAAGGGCTGGAGGCCAAAATGGCTTCCAAAATAATCACTGATCTGCGCGCCCAGCCAGGCGGTGTTGATGGCCACGGCGCCCAGCCCGGCAGCGGCCAGCGCCTCCAGGTGCCACTGCAGTAGCGGCTGGCCCTGCACCACCAGCAGGGGCTTGGGGGTGGCATCGGTCAGGGGGCGCATGCGCTCGCCCCGGCCAGCGGCCAGCAGCAGCGCGCGGGCGCGGGCCGGGTGCGCGGGCTGGGCCGTGGACAGAGCGGTGGGCGTGGGCAGGGCAGCGCCTGCACAGGCGCTGGCAGAGGGCGAAGGGGGCAGGCGGTTCATGGCGCGCACTGTAGTGCATGGCCTGCGCGCCGGGGTGCGCGCAGCAGGGGGCGCGGGGCGCACCGCTAAAATCGCCGGTTTTTCCCTCACCTCCTGACCGGAACCGCCCCATGGCCAACTCTCAACAAATGGCGAATGCAATCCGCGCACTCGCAATGGATGCCGTTCAACAAGCCAATTCCGGCCACCCCGGTGCCCCCATGGGCATGGCCGACATGGCGGTGGCGCTGTGGGGCCGTCACCTCAAGCACAACCCCGCCAACCCGCAGTGGTTTGACCGTGACCGCTTTGTGCTCTCCAACGGCCACGCCTCCATGCTGCTGTACGCGGTGCTGCACCTGTCTGGCTACGACCTGCCCGTGCAAGAGCTGAAGAACTTCCGCAAGCTGCACAGCAAAACCGCTGGCCACCCCGAAGTGGGCGTGACCCCCGGCGTGGAAACCACCACCGGCCCGCTGGGCCAGGGCATCACCAACGCCGTGGGTTTTGCCCTGGCCGAGAAGCTGCTGGCAGCCGAGTTCAACCGCGACAAGCACACCATCGTCAACCACCACACCTACACCTTCCTGGGCGATGGCTGCCTGATGGAAGGCATCAGCCACGAGGCCGTGGCCCTGGCCGGTGCCTGGAAGCTGAACAAGCTCATCGCCCTGTACGACGACAACGGCATCAGCATCGACGGCCAGGTAGCCCCCTGGTTCATCGACAACACGCCCCAGCGCTTCACGGCCTGCGGCTGGAACGTGATCAACAACGTTGATGGTCACGACGCCGACGCCGTGGCCGCCGCCATTGCCAAGGCCAAAAAGAGCAGCGACAAGCCCACGCTCATCGTCTGCAAGACGGCCATTGGCAAAGGCAGCCCCAACCGTGCCAACACCGCCAAGGCCCACGGCGAGCCCCTGGGTGCCGAAGAAATCAACCTGACCCGCGCCGCCCTGGGTTGGTCGCACGAGCCCTTCGTGGTGCCCGAATCGGTGTATGCCGATTGGGATGCCAAGGCGACAGGCCAGGCCGCTGAGGCCGACTGGACGCTGCGCTTTGCTGCTTACGAAGCCGCTTACCCCGAACTGGCGTTCGAGTTCACCCGCCGCATGCGCGGTGACCTGCCCAAGGCGTTTGCCCAAGTGGCCGTCGATACCGTGGTCGAAGCCCACCGCAAGGGCGAAACCGTGGCCAGCCGCAAGGCCAGCCAACTGGCGCTGGAAGCCTTCACCGCCGCGCTGCCCGAACTGCTGGGCGGCAGCGCCGACCTGACCGGCTCCAACCTGACCAACACCAAGAGCACGCCCGCGCTGCGCATGGATGCCAAGGGCGCCGTGGTCAAGACGGAAGATGGCCAGATTGGCCGCCACATCAACTACGGCGTGCGCGAATTCGGCATGGCCGCCATCATGAACGGCGTGGCGCTGCACGGTGGCTTCATTCCCTACGGCGGCACCTTCCTCACGTTCAGCGACTACAGCCGCAATGCCATCCGCATGGCTGCGCTGATGAAGCTGCGCGTGGTGCATGTGTTCACCCACGACTCCATCGGCCTGGGCGAAGACGGCCCCACGCACCAGTCCATTGAGCACGCTGCCAGCCTGCGCTTGATTCCCAACCTGGACGTGTGGCGCCCCGCCGACACCACCGAAACCGCCGTCGCCTGGAGCGTGGCCATTTCGCAGCGCGACAAGCCCACGGCGCTGCTGCTGTCGCGCCAGAACCTGGCCTACGCACCCAAGCGCGACGTGGGCGATATCTCGCGCGGCGCCTATGTGCTGTCCGAGCCCACCGACGTGGGCCTGAAGAAAAAACTGCAAGCGGTCATCATCGCCACCGGCTCTGAGGTGCAACTGGCGCTCAAGGCGCAGCGCCTGCTGGCCGCCAAGAAGATCGCTGTCCGCGTCGTCTCCATGCCCAGCACCACCACGTTTGACCGCGAAGACATCAAGTACAAGAAGGCCGTGCTGCCCACCGGCGTGCCGCGCATTGCCGTGGAGATGGGCGTGACCGACTTCTGGTGGAAGTACGGCTGTGCCGCTGTGGTGGGCATTGACAGCTACGGCGAGTCGGCCCCCGCGCCGGTGCTGTTCGAGCACTTCGGCTTCACTGAAGACAACGTGGTCGCCACCGTGCAGGCCGCCCTCAAGCGCAAGTGATTTTTGGCAAGCAACCCTCTGGAGAGAAACACATGACCACCATCAAGATTGGTATCAACGGCTTTGGCCGCATTGGCCGCAACGTGCTGCGCTCGGCACTGCAAAACTTCAGCGACATCGAAGTCGTGGGCATCAACGACCTGCTGGAGCCCGACTACCTTGCCTACATGCTGCAATACGACAGCGTGCATGGCCGCTTCAAGGGCGAAGTGTCGGTGGAAGGCTCCAACCTCATCGTCAACGGTAAAAAGATCCGCCTGACGCAAGAGCGCGACCCGGCCAACCTGAAGTGGAACGAAGTCGGCGCCGATATCGTCATCGAATCCACGGGCCTGTTCCTGGACAAGGTGACGGCACAAAAGCACATCGATGCCGGTGCCAAGAAGGTGATTTTGTCGGCCCCCTCCAAGGACGACACGCCCATGTTCGTCTTCGGCGTGAACGACCAGACCTACGCCGGTCAGGCCATCATCAGCAACGCCAGCTGCACCACCAACTGCCTGGCACCCGTGGCCAAGGTGCTCAACGACAAGTGGGGTATCAAGCGCGGCCTGATGACCACCGTGCACGCCGCCACCGCCACGCAAAAGACGGTGGACGGCCCCAGCAACAAAGACTGGCGCGGTGGCCGTGGCATTCTGGAAAACATCATCCCCAGCAGCACGGGTGCAGCCAAGGCCGTGGGCGTGGTGCTGCCTGAACTCAAGGGCAAGCTGACAGGCATGTCGTTCCGCGTGCCCACGTCTGACGTGTCGGTGGTGGACTTGACCGTGGAACTGGCCAATGCCGCCACCTACGAAGAAATCAAGGCCGAGATGAAGGCCCAGTCCGAAGGCGCGCTCAAGGGCGTGCTGGGCTA
>NZ_JAQUAL010000214.1:0-3720 GCF_028687295.1 Simplicispira sp. | reverse complement strand
ATGGCCGTGCAGGGCGCCGTGGCCAAGCTGTGGCTGGAGAAAACCGGCTGCCCCATCTGCGAGGGCTACGGCCTCTCGGAGACCAGCCCCTCGGCCAGCTGCAACCCCGTGACGGCCAAAGAGTTCACCGGCACCATCGGCGTGCCCATTCCCGGCACCTGGATGAAGCTGATCGACGACGAGGGCAACACGGTGACGGAGCTGGGCAAGCCCGGCGAAATCGCCATCAAGGGCCCGCAGGTCATGGCCGGCTACTGGCAGCGCCCCGATGAAACCGCCAAGGTCATGACCGAGGACGGCTACTTCAAGACGGGCGATGTCGGTGTGATGGATGAGCGCGGCTATTTCAAAATCGTTGACCGCAAAAAAGACATGGTGCTGGTCAGCGGCTTCAACGTCTATCCCAACGAGGTGGAAGACGTGGTGGCCAAGATGCCTGGCGTGCTCGAATGCGCCGTGGTGGGCGTGCCCGATGACAAGACCGGCGAGGCTGTCAAGCTGGTCATCGTCAAGAAAGACCTGCACCTGACGGAAGCAGATGTGCGCGAGTTTTGCCGCGCCAACCTCACGGGCTACAAGCAGCCCAAGGTGATCGAGTTCCGCGACGAGCTGCCCAAAACCCCTGTGGGCAAAATCCTGCGCCGCGAACTGCGCGACAAGAAGTAAGACGCCCCCATGACCACCGCCATCCTCAGCGCTCTGCCCGAAGAGCAATCGGGCCTGCTCGGCAGCCTGGAGCAAGCCCGCCGCGTGGCGCACGCGGGGCGCGCCTTTTGGCTCGGCACGCTGCACGGCCAGCCCGTGGTGTTGGCCTTGTCGGGCATGGGCAAGGTGGCCGCAGCCACCACCGCCACGGCGCTGATCGAGCGCTTTGGCGCTGCGCGCATCGTCTTTACCGGCGTGGCGGGCGGCGTGGGCGAGGGCGTGCAGGTGGGCGACGTGGTGGTGGCGCAAGACTACGTGCAGCACGACATGGACGCCACGCCGCTGTGCGCGCGCTGGCAGGTGCCCGGCTACAGCGCGGTGCGCCTGCCCTGCGACACCACCCTGACTGCTATGATTTCGGGAGCTGTAAGCGCTTATCTGCAAAGCGCTGGAGGTCATTTTGATTCTGAACTTCTGGCGCAGCCGCCACGCCTGCACCAGGGCCTGGTGGCCAGCGGCGACCAGTTTGTCAGTTGCGCCCAGGCAGCGGGCGCCCTGCGCGCCGACCTGCTGGCCGCAGGCCACGACGTGCTGGCCGTGGAAATGGAAGGCGCCGCCGTGGCCCAGGTGTGCGTGGACTACGGCGTGCCGTTTGCCGCTGTGCGCGCCATCTCTGACCGCGCTGACGACGATGCGCATGTGGACTTCCATCGGTTCATCCAGAGCGTGGCCAGCCGCTACGCCGACCACATCGTGCGCGGCCTGCTGCGGGTGCTGTGATATTGCTCTTTATTTGATAGCTGGTAGCGCCTGCCACCAAAGGGCTGGAGGCTGATTTGACTGCGGAACGCAATGGGCGCGCGGTAAGCGCCAGAGCCACCGTGGAGCACGCTTTGCCGGGCCACCGGTGGCGTCCCCCTTTGGGGAGAAGGCGTGCAGCGCCGCAGGGGGAGCCTATTTCAACCAGCCGCGCTTGCGGAAGTACCACATGGGCCCCAGCGCGCTGGCCAGCATCAGCGCCAGCGCATAGGGGTAGCCCCATTTTTGCGCCAGCTCGGGCATGTACTGGAAGTTCATGCCATAGACGCTGGCAATCAAGGTGGGCGGCAGCAGCGCCACGCTGGCCACCGAGAAAATCTTGATGATCTTGTTCTGGTTGATGTTGATGAAGCCCACGGTGGCATCCATCAAGAAGTTGATCTTGTCGAACAGAAAAGCCGTGTGGCTGTCCAGCGACTCGATGTCGCGCAGAATTTGCCGCGCCTCCTCGAACTGCTCGGCGTTGAGCATCTTGCTGCGCATCATGAAACTGACGGCGCGGCGCGTGTCCATGACGTTGCGCCGGATGCGGCCATTCAAGTCTTCCTGGCGGGCGATGGCGCCCAGCACCTCGCCCGCGCGGGCATCGGTCACGTCGCCGGCCAGCACCTGGGTGCTGACTTTTTCCAGATCGTCGTAAATGCCCTCCAGCGTGTCGGCGGAGTATTCGGCGTCGGCGTCAAACAGCTTGAGCAGCACCTCGCGCGCATCTTCGATCAGGCCCGGCGCCCGGCGTGCGCGCAGCCGCAGCAGGCGAAACACCGGAATGTCCTCGTCGTGGATGGAGAACAAAACGCCCTTGCTGCGCAGGCTCGGGTTGATGAGGTTGAGGATGAAGGCCACCCGCACCGAGCGCGGGTTGTCGTGGTCATCGATCAGGAAGTCGCTGCGGATGTGCAGCTCGCCGTTGTCTTCTTCGTAAAAGCGGGCCGATTCTTCGATGTCCTCGTCCATCGCATCTTCGGGGATGGACAGGCCGTAGTACTGCGAGACCCAGCGCTTTTCGTCGATGGTGGGCGATTCCAGATCGACCCAGATGGGCTGGAATTTGGACAGCTCTTCCAGCGACTCGATTTCTTCCTGAACGAGTCGCCCATGGGCAAGCGTGAAGATGTTGAGCATGGCTCACTCCCTTGATGTGACGGCCTGTGGCGGGGGTAAAACGGGGCGCTTTCAGCCCCCCTTGGCGCACTGGCTCGGGAGCTGAAAGCTACCGACTGGGGTAGGTTTCCAAGGTTTGTCTCCACACAAAACGTGAACCCGGAATTATCGCATTCGCGTGTGACAGGGCTGTGGCGCTGCCGGGCTTTTGGGGGGTCAGGGCGTGGGCGTGGCCTGCGCCAGGGCGCGGGCGCGGCACAGGTCGGCCCAGGCGGCGGCTTTGGCCTGCGGTGCGCGCAGCAGGTAGGGCGCGTCGTAGGTGACGATGGCGGGCACCCCGGCCACGCTGTGGGGCTGGGCGCGCAGCCGCCCCAGCGGGTCGCTGCGCCCCAGGGCGGCGCGCGCGGCCAGCCGCCCCATGACCAGCACCACGCTGGGCTGCACGTGGGCAATGGCCGCGCTCAGGGCCTGTGCGCTGGGCGCTGCCGCCGGTGCGTCCGGTGCCTGGGGGGCCACGGTGCTGAGGAAAACGCGCGGGTGCTGGTGCAGCCGCAGGGCGCGCAGCATGTTGTGCAGCAGCAGACCGGCATCGCCTGCCAGGGGGTCGGCGCCCTCCTGGCCCTCGGTGACGATGAGCCAGGTGCTGGCGTCTGCCCCCGGCCCGGGCGGGGTGGGGGCGGCGCTGGCGTGGGCGGCATCGGCACCGTGGGCCGGGGCGTACAGGGCTTGCGGCGCGTGCAGCACCAGCGCGGCGCCGGGTGGGGCTGCTGTGGGCGCTGGTGCAGCGGGGGTGGCCGGGCGGGGTGGGGCGGCGGCAGATGGGGCAGCGGGTGTGGCTGGCGCTGCCGGGGCCGCGCTGGCCTGCGGTGGCGGCAGGGCGTTGGCGGGCGGTGCCGCTGGTGCGTGGTGTGCTGGTGCGGCCTGGGGGGCATGGCTTGGCGCGCTGTGCGGCGCAGTGCGTGCTGTGCCGGTGCCTGCCACGCGCTCGGTGGTGGGGGCGGGCGGGGCATCGGCAGGGGCTGCGACGGCCTCGTCCGGCCACCAGACGCGCACGCCCATCTCTTGCAGCATCGCCCGCTGGCGTGCGTCCAGGTGCAGGCTCATAGGGCGGCACTCATGACGATGGCGTCCTCGCGCTCGTTGCCCACGCCGGGG
>NZ_JAQUAL010000072.1:0-15631 GCF_028687295.1 Simplicispira sp. | reverse complement strand
TGCTGCACAGTTTGCAGTGTGTGAACGGATGGAGTGAAACGACCGTGGCGGTTTTTGTGTTGGACACCCAAGGCCAGGCGCTGATGCCCTGCACCGAAAAGCGCGCCCGGCTGCTGCTGGCGCGTGGCCGGGCGCGGGTGCATCGCTTGGTTCCTATGGTGATCCGGCTCACAGATCGCACAGCGGATAGCTGCGCTTTTCAGCCGCTGCGCCTCAAACTCGACCCTGGCAGCAAAACCACTGGCTTGGCCTTGGTACGCGATACCCAAGTCATCGACAAGCAAACCGGCGAAGTGCAAACCGCTGCCGTGGTGCTGAACCTGATGGAACTGGTACATCGCGGCAAGCAAATTTCTGAGGCACTGACGGCCAGGCGCCAGATGCGCCGCCGCCGCAGAAGCCAGCTGCGCCACCGCGCCCCGCGTTTTCTGAACCGTGGCAATCAGCAGCGCGGTTGGTTGGCACCATCACTGCAACACCGGGTCGATACCTGCATGGCCTGGGTGCAGCGCACCCAGCGCTGGGCGCCCGTCACCGCGCTCAGCAGCGAACTGGTGCGCTTTGACACGCAGGCCCTGCAAAACCCGGAAATCTCCGGCATCGAATACCAGCAAGGCACCTTGTTCGGCTACGAGCTGCGCGAGTACCTGCTGGAGAAATGGCACCGCCAATGCGCCTACTGCGATGCCAAAGACGTGCCGCTGCAAATCGAACACATCCGGCCCAAGGCGCAGGGCGGCAGCGACAGAGTCTCCAACTTGACGCTGGCTTGCCAGTGCTGCAACCAGAAAAAAGCCGCGCACAGCATCGAAGACTTTCTGGCCAAAGACAAAAAACGCCTGGCCAAAATCTTGGCTGACGCGAAAACACCGTTGCGCGATGCCGCAGCAGTGAACGCCACGCGCTGGGCGCTGGCCAACACACTGCAAGCCACCGGTCTGCCGGTCGAGCTGGCCTCGGGTGGTCAAACCAAATTCAACCGCTGCACGCTGGGTATTCCGAAAACGCACGCCCTCGACGCTGCTTGCGTCGGAACCCTGCAAGTCCTGCAAAACTGGCAACGTCCTACGCTCACTCTCAAGGCCACGGGCCGGGGCAGCTACCAGCGCACCCGGCTCAACAAATTTGGCTTTCCGCGTGGCTACCTGTTACGTACCAAACGGGTACACGGTTTTGGCACCGGCGACTTGGTGCGCGCTGAGGTGCCATCGGGCGTGAAAGCGGGAACCCACACCGGACGGGTGGCCATCCGGGCCAGCGGCTCGTTCAATATCCAAACCCACCAAGACGGCAAGTCCGTCGTGGTGCAAGGCATCAGCCATAAACATTGCCGCGTCATCCAGCGCGCTGATGGCTATGGCTATTTCTTTAACCGGGCTGACAACACAAAACGTGAATAGGCAAGGCCCCAAGCCAGGAACGCTGCGCGTTCCGCGCTCTGCCTCCCCGGCATGCATGCCGAGGTTTCACGCGCAAACTGATGACCACCACCATCACCCTCAAAGAAGTCGATTACGAGCAGCCCGCAGGCGGCGCCGTCTGCACCACCAAACACGCCTGGGCGCGCGTGCCCGCCGAGCCATCGCCTGCCGAGCGCGCGGCCTTGAAAGACAAAATCCGCCGCCTGCTCAAGGAAAAGAACGCGGTGATGGTGTCGCACTACTACGTCCACCCCGATTTGCAGGATCTGGCCGAAGAAACCGGCGGCATCGTCAGCGACTCGCTGGAGATGGCCCGCTTTGGCCGCGACCACGCCGCGCAAACGCTGGTGGTAAGCGGCGTGCGCTTCATGGGCGAGACGGCCAAAATCCTGTCCCCCGAAAAAACCGTGCTCATGCCCGACCTGGATGCGACCTGTTCGCTGGACTTGGGCTGCCCGATCGAAGAATTCAGCGCGTTTTGCGACGCGCACCCCGACCGCACCGTGGTGGTGTACGCCAACACCAGCGCTGCCGTGAAGGCGCGCGCCGACTGGCTGGTCACGTCCAGCTGCGCGCTGGACATCGTGCGCGCACTGAAAGACCAGGGCCACAAAATCCTGTGGGCGCCCGACCGCCACCTGGGCGACTACATCCGCCGCGAAACCGGCGCTGACATGGTGTTCTGGAACGGCGCCTGCATCGTCCATGACGAGTTCAAGGCCTTTGAGCTGGAGGCCCTGAAAAAAGAGCACCCCCACGCCAAGGTGCTGGTACACCCTGAGTCGCCCGCCGACGTGGTCGCGCTGGCCGACGCCGTGGGCTCCACCAGCGCCATCCTCAAGGCCGCGCAGACGCTGGACGCTACGGAATTCATCGTGGCCACCGACAACGGCATGATGCACAAGCTGCGCACGCTCAACCCCGGCAAAGTCTTTATCGAGGCCCCCACCGCCGGCAACAGCGCCACCTGCAAAAGCTGCGCCCACTGCCCCTGGATGGCCATGAATGGCCTGGCCGGCGTGGCCCAGGTGCTGGAAACCGGCGCCAACGCCATCGATGTGGACGCCGCCCTCATTCCGCGCGCGCGCCTGCCGATTGACCGCATGCTGGCCTTCACCGCTGCCCTGAAAAACGGCCAGCCCACGGCGGGGCTGGTGCCGCACATCGGCGCTGCCTGATTTTGCTATTGGGTTGATAGCTGCTTGCGCCCGTCTGGCGGGCGTTTGCGGCTATTTTTGCCTTCAATGGGCAACGCCTGCACTGCTCACCAGCACGGCGCCAGCGCCGAGCGGGGGGAGAACGTCACTCGCTGTGCTCGGTGGCTTCGCTTTGTTTTTGATAGCTGTTGGCGCAAGCCCCATCAGCGCTGGAGGCTGATTTGACCACTACTGCGCTCCTTGATTTCACCCAGCCGCAAGGCCCCGCCACCGTGCGCCTTCGCCACGCTTTTGGGGTGCCGCGCCAGGTGCTGGTGGCCCACGCCTTGCACGAGGTGCGCGCCGTGCTGGACGCGGTACACGCCAGCGCGCAGCGCGGCCAGTGGTGCGTGGGCTACGTGGCCTACGAGGCGGCTGCCGCCTTTGATGCCGCCCTGCACACACACGCTGCCGATGGCCCGCTGGCCTGGTTTGCCGTCTATGACGCGCCCTTGCCGTGGCCCGATGGCGCACCGGCTGTCCTGGCCGCTGCGACCGCTGCGACCGCTGCGACCGCTGCGACATCTTCTGCCCATTTCGCCGCCCCGGGCGCTGCGCCCGCCGCCGAAGCGGTGCCCGCGCCCGAGTCCGCCGCCCAGGTGGACTGGACAGGCGCCCCCGAGCGCGCCGACTTTGACGCAGCTATCGCCCAGATCCAGCAGGCCATTGGCGCGGGCGAGCTGTACCAGGTCAACTACACCGCGCCGCTCACCGGACAGCTGCGCCAGGGCAGTGCAGCGGCGCTGTTTGCCGCCTTGCAGCGCGCTCAGCCCGGGGGCTATAGCGCCTGCATCGACACCGCCGCCGCGCAGCAGGCGCTGGCCGCCACAGCCACAGCCACAGCCACGGACACGGTTGTTGGCGTTGGCGCCAGTGCGGCCACGGCTCCGGGGGGCAGTGCAGGCGCGCCCGCTGCGCCCGCCATGCAGGTGCTGTCGGTGTCGCCCGAATTGTTTTTTGACTGGCAGGATGCGCCCGGCGGTGGCCACATCCTGGCGCGCCCCATGAAAGGCACCGCCCCGCGCGGCGCCACGCCCGACGAGGATGCTGCCCAGGCCGCGCACCTGCGCACGTCCGCCAAAGAGCGCGCCGAGAACGTCATGATCGTGGACTTGCTGCGCAACGACCTCTCGCGCATCGCCCAGCCCCACAGCGTGCAGGTGCCCGTGCTGTTCCACACCCAGGCCCTGCCCACCGTGTGGCAGATGACGTCTGACGTGCAGGCGCGCACCCGGCCCGGCACCACCCTGACCGAGGTGTTTGCCGCGCTGTTTCCGTGTGGCTCGGTCACTGGTGCGCCCAAGGTGCGCGCCATGCAGATGATCCGGGCGCTGGAGCCAGCGCCGCGCGGCGTGTACTGCGGCGCCATCGGCGTGGTGCGGCCTGCGGGCGTGGCCGGGGCCGATGGCCTGTGCCGCGTGGCGGCCACCTTCAACGTGCCCATTCGCACCGTGGTGCTGCGCGCTACGCCCGATGGCAGCACCACCGCCACCTGCGGCATTGGCAGCGGCATCACCTCGGGCGCCAGCGCCGCTGCCGAATGGCAGGAGTGGCGCCACAAGCGTGCCTTTGCCGAGCGCGCCAGTGCGCCGTTTGACCTGCTTGAAACCCTGGCGCTGGAGGGCGGCCAGCTGCGCCACCAGAGCGAGCACCTGGCACGCCTGCACGCGGCGGCGGTGCATTTTGGCTACCCCTGGTCGGCAGAGGCGGTGGCGCAATGCCTGCACGACCTGGCCCGGGCCCATCCGCAGGGCCTGTGGCGCGTGCGCCTGCTGCTGTCCGCCCAGGGCCAGCCCCGCGCCGAAGCCTTTGCCTTGCAGCCCACCCCGGTGCCCGTGCGCCTGCAACTGGCGCCGCGCCCCTTCGAGGCCGCGCACAGCGAGTTCGTGCGCTACAAAACCACGCGCCGCGCGCACTACGCCGCCTTTGCCCCGACCGCGCCGGGCGTGTTCGACACCGTGCTGTGGAACGAGGCGGGCGAGATCACCGAATGCACCTTTGGCAACATCGCTGCGCTCCTGGATGGCCGCTGGACCACGCCGCCGCTGGCCTGTGGCCTGCTGCCCGGTGTGGGCCGTGCCGTGGCACTGCGCCAGGGCCGCGTGACCGAGGCGGTGCTGCGCGTGGATGACGTGCCGCGCGTGCAGGCCTGGGCGTTCATCAACAGCCTGCGCGGTTGGCTGGATGCGCAATGGGTGGATTGATTTAGGGTGTTTTGTGCCGCCAAGGCCCGTGCAGTGGGCGCAAGCAGCTATCGTTTTGATGAATGGATGCGCTGGCGGATCGTGCGGTGATTCAGGGCGCGTTAGCGCCGTCCACACCAAAATGTGACAATCTAAAGCGATTTGATACTTTTTTGCAGGTGCTCCTGGAGTTGGCCTGCACGGGTTGCCGCACTGGCAGCGCCACGTACTGCTCTTGAATGCATGCCCAAAATCCCTTTTCCTTCGTCCCTGGTGGTCCACCAGTACCAGTCAGGCTTGCTGGGTGGTGTGCTGGTGCTGCTGGTGTGTGCTTTTTACTGGGTGCATTTGCTGGGCGACCACGCAGGCCGGCTGACCGATGCAGAAAGCCAGACCCGCCAGCGCGCCGTACAGCTGTCGGCCCACATGACCACGCAGGTCAGTACGCTGGTGTCCGGGCTGGAGTACCTGGCCAAGAATCTCGCTGCCACCTACGAAGACGACCCCGGTGGGGCTTTTTTGCTGGCCGAGCGCACGGCATGGAAAACGTTTCCCCAGAACAGCATCATCCAGGTGGGCGTGGCAGATGCTTCGGGGCGCCTGACCTACTCCAGCCAGCGCACTGGCGCCAGATCGGTGTCGATTGCCGACCGGGAACATTTCCGCGTACATGCGCAGGGCGGGCAGGCCCGGCTGTTCATCAGCCAGCCGGTGCTGGGCCGGGTGTCGGGGCAGTGGAGCATCCAGTTCTCTTATCCCATTGAACATGACGGGCACTTTGCGGGGGTGGTGGTGTTGTCCATGTCGCCTGAATACATGGCCAGCGGGTTTCGTGAGCTGTTTGGCTCGGGCAGCAACGTGGCCCTGCTGGTGCGCTCCGATGGCACCTACCTGGCACGCTCGCATTTTTTGGACAAGGTGCTGGACAAGTCCGTGCCCAAGAATCGGGGTTTTTTGACCTCACCGCAGGCCGTGCGCGGCGAATACCGCGTGATGGACCCCATCGATGGCGTGGATCGCTATTACGCCTGGAGCCGACTCAAGCAGTACCCGCTGGTCGTCGTCGTGGGGCTGGACCGTGACCACGCCCTGGCCGCCACGCACAGCGCCATCCAGGACAGCCTGTGGCGCAACGCCGTGGGCAGCTTTCTCATCGTGCTGGCGCTTTTGGGCATGGCGCTGCTGTTGAGGCGCGTGCAGCAAGACCGCGCGCTGCTCCAGGAAAACGAACAGCGCTACCTGCTGGCGCTGGAGGGCGGCGCCCTGGGCGTCTGGGACTGGAGCCTGCGCACCCAGCGCCTAGGCGTGGACTCGCATCTGGCCTACTTGCTGGGCTTGTCTCCCGACGGCGTGCAGCAGAGCCTGGAGGGCCTGCTGCCGCTGGTGCATCCGGACGACCGGCCCGGCATCGAGGCCGTGGTGGAGCCGCTGCGCCGTGGCCAGATCGACCGCTTTGCGCGCGAGCTGCGCCTGCGCCACCACAGCGGCCAGTGGCGCTGGCTGGACGTGCGCGGCAAGGTGGGCCAGCGTGGCCAGGGCGGGCAGGCCGAGCGCATCTTTGGCACCTTCTCGGACGTCACGGCCCGGCGCGAGAGCGAGGCATTGCAGGCCGAGCTGCAAGCGCGCCTGGGCAAGCTGGTGGCGCAGGTGCCGGGCGCCGTGTACCAGTACCGCCTGAGTGCGGACGGCCACAGCAGCTTTCCTTACGCCAGCCCGGGTATCAGCGATGTGTATGGCCTGACGCCGCAGGAGGCCATGCGCGATGGCAGCCAGGTGGTTGACCGCATCCACCCCGAAGACCGGCAGCGCGTCAGCGACAGCATCGTGGCGTCGGCGCGCCACCTCACGCCCTGGGTGTGTGAATACCGCACGCTGCTGGCCGACGGCCAGGTGCACTGGCTGGCAGGCCACGCCAACCCCGAGCGCGAGGCCGACGGCGGCACGCTGTGGCACGGCTACATCCCGACATCACCGAGCAGCACGCCGCCCACGACGCCCTGCGCCGCAGCGAAGAACGCCTGCGCATGACCACCGCTGCCGTGGGCGATGGCCTGTGGGAGTGGAACACCGCCAGCGGTCACATGGAGTTCGATGCGCGCTGCCAGGACATTCTGGGCTACGCCAGTCCCATCCGCCGCGTGGTTTTTGCAGACTGGTGCCAGTCCATCCACCCCAACGACGGCCACAAGGCGCTGGACTTGTTGCAGCGCCAGGTGGGGCTGGGCGAGCCCTTTGCGCTGGAGCTGCGCCTGCGCTGTGCCTGCGGCACCTGGCGCTGGGTAGAGCTGCGGGGCCAGGCTGCGCCCCTGGAGGGCCGCGATGGCGCACGCGCCATGGGCACCCTGACCGACATCGGCCAGCGCCGTGCCGATGCGCAGCTGCGCCGCGCCCTGCTCGACAACGCCGGGGCCTTGCTGATCGTCACCGGCGCAGACCGCACCGTCCACCTGAGCAACCAGCGCGCCATCGACATGTTCTCTGGCAACGGCCAGTCTCTGGCTGGCAGCGACATGCGCTTTTTTTACTGGAACCCCACCGACTTTGTGGAGGCGGGCCAGCACTACGCGCAGGTGCGCGCCACGGGCGAAGCCTGGATGGAATACCCCATGCGCTCGGCCCATGGTGAGCAGCGCTGGTTTGCCATCCGGGGCACGCTGCTGGACGCCGAACAGCCCGAGGGCGAAGTGATCTGGACGCTGGTCGATACCACCGAGCGCCGCCACGCCGAACAGGCGCTGGCCACGGCACGCGCCCACCTGCTGGAGGTGATAGAGCATGTGCCCGGCGGCGTGCTGGTGCAAAACACGGCAGGCAGTGTGGTGGTGGTCAACAACCAGGCCTGCCAGCTGCTGGGGTTGGGCGCGCCTGCTGCGGCCCTGGTGGGGCTATCGGCCCAGGCCTTGCAGCAGCGCATGGCGCCCGAGGTGCTGCGCTACTGGCAGGCGGCCCGGGCGGGCGCCACGGTGTTTGAGCTGCCCGATGGCCGCACGCTCCAGTGCGAGCAGATTCAGATGCGCACGGCGGGCCAGGACATAGGCCAGCTGTGGATCGTGCGCGACATCACCGAGCGGCGCCGGCGCGAGGAAACCTTGCAGCGCCTGGCCACCACCGATGCCCTGACGGGGCTGGCCAACCGGCGCGCCTTTGCGCAGCGGCTTGACATTGCGCTGGAGCAGGTAGTGGCCCAGGGCGGCGCACCGGGCATGGTCATCATGTTTGACCTTGACCACTTCAAGCGCGTCAATGACACCTACGGCCATGCCGCTGGAGACAAGGTGCTGGTGCATCTGGCGCAGATTTTGCGCGGCCAGGCCCTGCGCGAGGATGACTTGCCCGCGCGCCTGGGCGGAGAAGAGTTTGCCGTGCTGCTGCCGCGCACCAGCGCCGATGATGCCGCTGCCGTGGCCGAGCGCCTGCGCCTGGCGCTGGAGCGCAGCCGCATCGACTCGGGTGATGGCCGCACCATCTGCGTCACCCTCAGTGCCGGGCTGGCCCCGCTGGCCGGTGACGCCGAGCACAGCCTGGCCCTGGCCGATGCCGCGCTGTACCAGGCCAAAAACAGTGGCCGCAACCGCGTGGTGGTGGCCGACGCCGCAGTGCCCGCGCAACCGCCACTTTTATTGCTATCAAATAAAGAGCTTATAGCGCCCACTGCGTGAGCGCTGGAGGCTGTTTTGGCTTGAAGTTTTACAGGCGCTCTTTGATATAAGAGTGCCAAATCTTTTACTTGACGGGTACTTGATTGGGAATATTGGTAAATGCTCAAATTCTTTATGAATCAATGGGTTGCGATGTATTTTTTGCTTGACGGGTACTTGACTGGCATCTCTTGCGCAAACCAGGAGCACGCCTGATGCAAGCGCCAGACTATTGGCACAGCCTGGTCACAGAATTGCTCAACCTGCCTCGGGAAACTGGCTGGGTAGAGTTCAAGCACAACAAGGCAGAGCCCCAAGAAATTGGCGAATACCTCTCGGCACTGTCCAATACGGCTGCGTTGAAAGGCAAGGCCAAGGCGTATTTGGTGTGGGGTGTGGAAGATGGCTCCCATGCCGTTCTGGGTACGGGCTTCGATCCCGCCGCGACCAAGGTGGGTAACCAGGAGTTGGAGAGTTGGTTGCTACAGCAGCTCAGCCCCAAACTCAACTTTGCTTTTTGTTCACAAGTCTATGCCGACCAACCTCTGGTCGTGCTGGAGGTGGACGCGGCCTTTCGCCATCCTGTGCAGTTCCAAGGGGCAGAGTGGGTGCGGGTGGGCTCCTACAAGAAACGCTTGCGCGATTTTCCTGAAATGGAGCGTGAACTGTGGCGCACGCTGGATCGCACACCCTTTGAATGGTTGGTGGCGGTAGATCGACTTGTCGGCGCGGATGTGCTGGCTCTGCTGGACTACCCTGCCTACTTCACTGGCATGCAATTGCCACTGCCTGATGGCCATCAGGCTTTATTGGGTGCGTTGGCAGCTGACCGACTGATTGAGCGTATGGACAGTGGCCATTGGCGCATCTTCAACCTGGGTGCGCTGCTGTTTGCACGGCGACTGGCCGACTTTGGCGCCCTGGGTCGCAAGGCGGTGCGGCTGGTGCGCTATCACGGCAGCGACCGGCTCAACGCCTATCCAGAGCCTCCATTTGAGCAGGGCTATGCCGTGGCATACGACTCAGTGATCAGGACATTGCACAGTTGGTTGCCTGGCAATGAAGTCACAGGCAAGGCGCTGCGCCGGGATGTGCGCATGTACCCCGACATTGCTATCCGCGAATTGGTGGCCAACGCCCTCATTCACCAGGATCTGGGCGTCACGGGGGCCAGCCCTTTGGTGGAGCTGTTTGATGACCGATTGGAGGTTTCCAACCCTGGTGTTCCGTTGGTGGAGGCCCAGCGTTTGCTGGATACTCCGCCGCGCTCGCGCAATGAGGCCATGGCATCCATGCTGCGGCGTATGAACGTGTGTGAGGAGCGGGGTACTGGGGTGGATAAGGTGGTCGGTTCTTGCGAGCTATACCAATTGCCTGCACCGCAGTTCGAAGCGCTGGAAGGATTTACCAAAGCCAGCTTGTTTGCCATGCGTCCACTGACCCGCATGGATCCGCAAGAGCGCATCCGTGCGGTGTACTGGCATGCCTGCCTGCGCCATGTGAATGGCCAGCACACCAACAACTCGACAGTGCGCAAGCGTTTTGCGATTGCGGATGCCAACAGTGCAATGGCCACGCGTTTGCTCAAAGAGGCCGAGGCGGCAGGCGTCATCCGTACCTTTGACCCTGAGGCCGCACCCAAGCTGCGTCGCTACGTACCTGGGTGGGCCTGAGCAGTGTGACTGCTGTCAGTGGTGATAGGGGGCACGGCCAAAGTGCTGATAAGAATTTACAAGCGCTCTTTGACGTAAGAGGGCCTGTCCATGTCCACGATCTCCACGCTCAGTTGCACCATCACGCCCGGGGGGCGGGGCGTGAGGCGGCGCAGCACGTCAGCGATGCGGCCTGACAGGTCTTGCTTGGCCTCGGGTGTGCGTCCGGCCAGCAGGCGCAGCTGGGCGTGGACGAAGGCGCGGCCCGCGCCCACGGTGCCCACCTGAAAGCTGTCGGCCAGCACAAAACGGCTTTTGAGGTCGGCCTCGTCGGCCAGTTCGGGGCTGCTGGTGACGGCCTGGTTCAGCTCCTCCAGCGCCCGTGCTTCGGGAAAGCCATCGAGGTTGCGGGAGTATTCAACGATGAGGTGGGGCATGGTCTGTGCTCTTGGGGCAGTGGTGGAAAAAAAGCTTGGCCTTACATCGCCTGGGTGGGCACGTGGTGGCGCAGTTCGGTCTGGCGGTTCTGGTCATCGACAAACACCAGTTGCGGCGCGTGGGCCTTGACCTGGTCTTCGTGGACTTGGGCAAAGCTGGCAATGATGAGCAAGTCGCCCACGCAGGCACGGCGCGCTGCCGAGCCGTTGACCGAAATCATCCCGCTGCCGCGCTGGCCCTTGATGGCGTAGGTGACAAAGCGCTCGCCGTTGTCGATGTTCCAGATGTGGATTTGTTCGTTCTCACAGATGTTGGCGGCGTCCAGCAGGTCTTCGTCAATGGCGCAGGAGCCTTCGTAGTGCAGCTCGCAGTGGGTGGTTTTGACGCGGTGGATTTTGGATTTGAGCAGGGTGCGGAACATGGTTTTCTTCCGAAAAAAGGTCAATGTGAAAAAAAGGGCGGGGCAGGTTTACCACTCCAGCGTGCAGCTGTCGCCCAGCGCTTCGCGCCAGACACGCACCTGCCAGGGCGCGGGCTGCATGTCGGCCAGGGCGCGGGCAATGAACAGGCACAGGTTTTCCAGCGTGGGCGGAGCCAGGCCAGGCACCTCGTCGAGCAAGTGGTGATCGAGCTGCTCGCGCACCGATTGCAGGCGCAAGCGCAGGTAGCCCAGGTCAATCACCATGCCCGTGGCCGGGTCGAGGGGGCCGCGCAAGGTGACTTCAGCGTGGTAGGTGTGGCCGTGGATGCGGCGGCTGCCTTCGGCTTCAATCTGGCGTTGCAGGGTGTGCGCGGCGTCAAAGAAAAAGCGTTGGCTGACGCACATCACGGGGCTGGCAGGCACGGTCATGGCAAGGGTAGGGGTAGCAGTCATCAGCGGATGCCAGAGATTTTGTGCGTTTGCAGGCCCAGGCGCCAGCGCGGGTCTTGCAGGCAGGCAGCAATGCACAAGGCGGTGTTGTGTGCCTGTGCCGGGCCATCCATGGGTTGCAGAAAGCGGTGTTCGAATGTGCCCGCCTGTGCCAGCGTGGCCAAGTCCAGTCCGGGTTGGGGCCAGACGACCTTGAGTTCCTGGCCCTGGCGCTGTACCCAGGGTGCGCCGGCCTTGGGGCTGACGCACAGCCAGTCAATCCCGGGTGGGGCGGCCAGGGTGCCGTTGGTTTCGACGGCGATGCGGAAATGCCGCGCATGCAGCGCCGCTATCAGGGGGGCATCGACCTGCATCAGTGGCTCGCCGCCGGTCAGCACCACCAGGCGGTGGGTGCTGTCGCCCGCAGGCCACAGGGCCTCGATCTGCGCCGCCAAGGCGTCGGCTACTGGGTATTTGCCGCCCAGCGTGCCGTCGGTGCCGACAAAGTCGGTGTCGCAAAAACGGCAGATGGCAGCGGCGCGGTCGGCTTCGCGGCCACTCCAGAGGTTGCAGCCCGCAAAGCGGCAAAACACGGCGGGCAGACCGGCCTGGGCGCCCTCGCCTTGCAGGGTGTAGAAGATTTCTTTGACGCTGTAGGTCATGGTCGCCACGGCCCCACGGGTGGGGTGCTGGGCACCAGGATGGTGGGCGCGGCGGGCGCGGCGCGCTCGGGGTAGTCGCGGCTGTAGTGCAGGCCCCGGCTTTCGCGGCGCATTTGGGCGCTGCGCACGATCAGATCGGCCACCAGCACCAGGTTGCGCAGCTCCAGCAGGTCGCGGGTGATGTGGAAGTGGGCGTAGAACTCCTGGATTTCCGCCTGCAACATGGCAATGCGGTGGGCGGCGCGCTCCAGGCGTTTGTTGGTGCGCACTATGCCCACGTAGTCCCACATGAAACGGCGCAGCTCGTCCCAGTTGTGCGAGATGACCACCGATTCATCGGCATCCTGCACGCGGCTGTCGTCCCAGCGCGGCAGGGCTGGAATCTGCACGCGCGGCGCATCGGCAATGGCGTGGGCGGCGGCGCGGGCAAAGACGATGCACTCCAGCAGCGAGTTGCTCGCCAGCCGGTTGGCGCCATGCAGGCCGGTGTAGGCCACTTCGCCCACGGCAAACAGCCCGGGCAGGTCGGTACGCCCGGCCAGGTCGGTGAGCACGCCGCCGCAGGTGAAGTGCGCGGTCGGCACCACGGGAATGGGTTCCTTGGTGATGTCGATGCCCAAACTGGCGCAGTGGGCCAGGATGTTGGGAAAGTGCTCGTTCAAGAATTCCGGGCTTTGGTGCGAGATGTCGAGGTGCACGCAATCGAGGCCGTGTTTTTTCATCTCGAAGTCGATGGCGCGTGCCACCACATCGCGCGGGGCCAGTTCGGCGCGCTCGTCGTGCTCGGGCATGAAGCGGGTGCCGTCGGGCAGCAGCAGTTTGCCGCCTTCGCCGCGCACCGCTTCGCTGATCAAAAACGACTTGGCGTGCGGGTGGTACAGCCCGGTGGGGTGGAACTGGATGAACTCCAGGTTGGCCACGCGGCAGCCCGCGCGCCAGGCGGCGGCAATGCCGTCGCCCGTGGCGGTATCGGGGTTGGTGGTGTAGAGGTAAACCTTGCCTGCGCCGCCTGTGGCCAGAATGGTTTGCGGCGCGCGGAACGTGATGACCTGGTCGGTGGCTTCGTCCAGGGCGTACAGGCCCAGGCAGCGCTGGCCCGCCAAGCCCAGCTTCTGGCTGGTGATCAGGTCGATCAGGGTGTGGTGCTCAAACAGCGTGATGCCGGGCGTGGCGCGCACCACGTCGATCAGTGTGCGCTGCACGGCGGCGCCCGTGGCGTCGGTGACGTGGGCGATGCGCCGGGCGCTGTGGCCGCCTTCGCGCGTGAGGTGCAGGTGCTCGCCCTCCAGCGTGAACGGCACGCCCAGCGCGCGCAGCCAGGCGATGGAGGCGGGGGCGTTTTCGACCACAAAGCGCGTGGTGGCCAGATCGCACAGGCCCGCGCCCGCCACCAGGGTGTCCTGGATGTGGGCCTCAAAGCTGTCGTCGTCGGCCAGCACGGCGGCAATACCGCCCTGGGCCCAGCTGCTGGAGCCGTCTTGCAGTTGGCGCTTGGTGATGACGGCCACACGGTGCGTGGGTGCCAGGTGCAGGGCGGCAGACAGGCCGGCCAGGCCGCTGCCCACAATCAGAACGTCAAAGTCGTGTGAGGCCATGGGGTGAACAAGTGTGGATGCAGGGTGCAGCGGCAACCGGCCGTGTATCGGTGGCCCGCCAAGGCGGCAGGCGCAGCATGTTGCATCAAACCGGCGTATAGGCCAGCCTGACATAAATGGGCGCGAAGGCTTCGGCCTGGGTGATTTCGACCAGGGTTTCCTTGGCCAGCTCCAGCAGGGCAATGAAGGTCACGACCAGCACGGTGGCGCCTTTGCCGGGGTCGAACAGGTCTTCAAACTCGACAAAGCGCCGCCCTTGCAGGGCCTTGAGCACCTGGCCCATGTACTCGCGTACCGAGAGTTCTTCGCGTGTGATTTTGTGGTGCTGCACCAGCCGGGCACGTTTCAGAATGTCACGCCAGGCCGCTTGCAGGTCGGCAGCGCAGACTTCGGGCAGGCGCTGCTGTACGGCTTCGCCCACCACCACCTGCGCGCACCAGAAGTCGCGCCCGTGCAGGGGCAGCTCGGCCAGCTGGCGGGCGGCGCCTTTCATTTGCTCGTATTCGAGCAGGCGGCGCACCAGCTCGGCGCGCGGGTCTTCGGCCTCGTCGGCGCCCGCCTGCTTTTTGGGCGGCAGCAGCATGCGCGACTTGATCTCGATGAGCATGGCGGCCATCAGCAAATACTCGGCAGCCAGCTCCAGGTTGCGGTTGCGGATTTCATCGACATAGACCAGGTACTGGCGCGTGAGCGCGGCCATGGGAATGTCGAGGATGTTGAAGTTTTGCTTGCGGATCAGGTAGAGCAGCAAATCCAGCGGGCCCTCAAAGGCTTCGAGGATGACTTCGAGCGCATCGGGCGGGATGTAGAGGTCGGTGGGCAGGGCAAACAGCGGCTCGCCGTACAGGCGCGCCAAAGCCACCGGATCGTGCGCGGTGGCGGCGGGGGCCAGGTCGGTGGCGGGGGCTGGCAAGGCGGCTTGCGTGTCGGCGCTGCCCATGGCTTGCTTCAAAATGGATAGCTGCTCGCGCCCTTCTGGAAAGGGCTAGAGGCCAATTTGATTACAAACCGGGGATGGGGTTGGTCTGGTACACGTAGGGTTTTTGCGCCACTTCGGCGGCGTCAAACTCTTTCCACAGGGCGTGGTCCACGGGCTTGTCCCACAGCAAGGCGCGGCCTGCCACTTGCTGGGCGTCCAGCTCGGGGTGCTGGGTTTTCAGTTGGTTGATGAACTGTGTCGCGTCGGACATGTAGTGGGGGCGGGCAAAAATGGACATGGACTGGGTTAACCTCTCTGCCTCGATTTTACCGGGGAGTGCCATGCCCTTTTTCAACCGCCTTGCCAGCAGCGCCGCCTTGGCGCTGGTTTTGCTGGCTGCTGCCGGTTGCGACCCGCAGCGCATCAGCGAGCTGGAGGAGGGCCTGTCCACCGAAGTGGACGTGCGCGACCGCTTTGGCCCGCCCGACCAGGTGTGGGAAGAGGGCAACGGCAGCCGCACGCTGGAGTACAACCGCCAGCCCGCAGGCCAGCGCAATTACATGATCACCATCGGCCCCGACGGCAAGATGAGCGCCCTGCGCCAGGTGCTCACCCCCGAGAATTTTGCCCGCATCCAGGCGGGTATGGGCATGGATGAGGTGCGCCGGCGCCTGGGCAAACCGGCCAAGGTCACGCCCTACGCGCTCAGCGGCGAAACGCATTACGACTGGCGCTTTCTGGAGCCGCCCAACACCGCCATGCTGTTCACCGTGGTCACTGACCGCAGCCTGCGTGTGCTGCGCACCCAAACCACCCCCGACATGGCCTCGCCTGACCACAACGGGCCACGTTAACCTTTCACTTTTCAATCACCTGTGTCCATGCAAATCAGTGCTGAATCTGTTCTGGCCCTGGCACCCGATGCCGCCTCGGCCAAGGCCGCCAATGGCTTGACCAAACCGGGGCAATGGCCGCTGCTGGGCGCCAACGAAGCGGCGGTGTGGGGCGAATGCCAGGGCAGCAGCCGCTACCAGACACAGGTGGACTTGTCGGGGCCGTCGTTTCGCTGCTCGTGCC
>NZ_JAQUAL010000071.1:0-15651 GCF_028687295.1 Simplicispira sp. | reverse complement strand
CTCGGAGGGAGAGGCCAGCCAGCGGGCCACTGCCTGCGCGTAGGCCGTATCGTCAGACAGTGCCATGGCGTCTGACCAGCGCCGCTCGCGCCATTCAGAGACGCTTTTGGTTTGCAACTGGTTGATGGCCTGCAATTCCCATTCGGCCTGGTGGCGAAAGCGCTTTTCGCGCTCGTGGTAGATGGACTGGATGCTCCAGGCCACGCCGCCCATCACCAGCAGTACCAGCAGTGGCAGCACCTTCCAGGCCATGGAAAGTGGCCGATGCGATGGCTCAGTCTTTGGCAAGGGCGCAAGCATGGTGTGGCAAAGATGGCAGGCCGTTGGTTGAGCGGTCTGGTGTGGCCAGAACGGAGGCAGGCTGTAAGCCCACCGGAAAACAACTATGTCACACTTTGTTCCATTTCAGTCACCTCTGGGGTGTTCTGTCCAGAAGCGGCTTGGTCCGCAGTAAGCAAGGGGCATTACTGTGTCATTCATGCGCAAGTTCTTGGTTCGTTGCCTGGTTGCCATGGCCGTCTTTTGGCATGTGATGGTGCCGTTGGCCCAGGCACAGACAGCGCAGCACGGCGTGTCCATCAATATTTCCCTCGAACCCGATACCCTCGATCCGACGATGGCCGCTGCCGCCTCGATTGCGCAGGTGGTTCACACCACGGTGCTGGAGGGGCTGATGAAAATCGAGGAAAACGGCACCACCACACCGCTGCTGGCCGAATCCTGGAGCCAGGACCCCGATGGCAAGGCCTATACCTTCCGGTTGCGCAAAGGGGTGTACTTTCACGATGGAGCGCCCCTTGACGCTGCTGCCGTCAAGTTCTCGTTTGAGCGCGCCAAGGCACCGGGCTCTACCAACAAGGCGCGCAAGACGCTGTTTGACAACATCGTGCGCATCGACACCCCTGACCCGCACACCGTCATCCTGGTGCTGGCGCGCGCGGACACCAGTTTGCTGTTTCGTCTGGGTGAGAGCAGTGCGGTGGTGCTGCACCCTGGCAGCGTGGCCCAGGTAGCCACCCAGCCCGTGGGCACGGGGCCATACCGGTTTGGGCAATGGGTGCGGGGCAGGCACATCACCCTGCTCAAGTCCGATACCTACCGCGAGCCGAAAAAAGCGCGTATTCGCCAAGTCACTTTCCGCTTCATCCACGACCCGGTGGCCCAGGCGGCAGCAGTGCAGGCCGGTGAGATTGATCTGCTGTTCAACTTTGCCACCCACAACGTGAGGCGTTTTCAGGGCGACAGCCGCTACCACGTGCTGGTGGGCGCATCAGGGGGCAAGGGCATGCTGGCCTTCAACCACCGGCGCAAGCCCCTGGACGATGTGCGTGTGCGCCGTGCCATCACGCACGCCATTGACCGTGAGGCTTTCATCCGCGATGTACTCGAAGGCCGGGGCAAAGCCATTGGCAGCCATTTCGCGCCCACCGATGCGGGCTATGTGCATCTGGCGGGCCAGTACCCCTACGACCCCGAGCGCGCCCGGGCCTTGCTCAAAGAGGCGGGCGTGAAAACCCCGCTGCACCTGACGCTGAGTTTGCCGCCCACCCCGTATGCCCACATGGGCGGCCCGGTGGTGGCTGCCGATCTGGCCAAGGTGGGCATCGTGCTCCAGCTGGAAAAGCTGGAGTGGGCGCAATGGCTCTCGGGGCCATTCAAGGGGCAGTTTGACCTCACGCTCATCAACCATGTCGAACCGCTGGACTACCAGATTTATACCGACCCGCAGTACTACTTTGGCTACGACAGCCCGTCTTTTCGCGATCTGGTCGAACGCCACGCCAACGCCAGCAATGCGCGTGAGCGCCAGATGCTTTTTGTGCAAATCCAGCGGCACCTGGCGCACGACGCCGCCAATGCCTGGATTTTTGCCCCCCAGGTGGCCACCGTAGCGCGCAAGGGGCTGCGCGGGGTGTGGATGAGTTACCCCATCTTTGTACATGACATTGCTGCCATGTGGTGGGAGTAAAAAGTGCCTCTAGCGCCCGTCTAGTAAGCGCTAGCAGCTATCAAAATAGGAGTTTTTCAGGTTCTCAAGGTGCGCTGGAGCGGCTTTGCAAGCGCGCGTACAGGCCACCGCTGGCCAGCAGTTCGGCATGGGTGCCTTGCTCGACGATGCGCCCACGCTCCATCACGACCACGCGGTGGGCGTGCTCGATGGTAGACAGGCGGTGCGCAATCACCAGCGTGGTGCGCCCGCGCATCAGGCGTTGCAGGGCCTCTTGCACCAGCCGCTCGGACTCGGTGTCCAGCGCCGAGGTGGCCTCGTCCAGGATCAGGATGGGGGCGTTTTTGTACAGCGCCCGCGCAATGGCCAGCCGCTGGCGCTGGCCACCGGAGAGCTGGGCGGCGTTGTGCCCCACCAGGGTGTGCATGCCTTGGGGCAGCGAGGCCACATAGTCGGCCAGATTGGCGGCGGCCAGACTGGCCTGCACGCGCTGCTCGTCCATTACCGCACCCAGGGCCACGTTGGCCGCGATGCTGTCGTTGAACATCACCACATCCTGGCTCACCAGCGCAAACTGCGCCCGCAGGGTGGCTATGTCCCAGTCGGGCAGGGCCTGGCCATCGAGCAGCACCTGCCCCGAAGATGGCGCTACAAAACGCGGCAGCAGGTTGGCCAGCGTGGTTTTGCCCGCCCCCGAGGGGCCCACCAGCGCCACGATTTCGCCGGGTTGCAGGGTCAGGCTTACCCCGGCCAGTGCGGGCGCCTGGTCGGCGGCAAACTGCACGCGCACGTCTTGTAGCGTGATGGCGCCCTGTACCTGCGCGGGCGCATGGCTGCCGCCGGTTTCAGCGGGGGCATCGCCCAGCAGTGCCAGACCGCGCTCTAGCGCTGCCAGGCCCCGGGTGATAGGGCTGGCCACATCGGCCAGGCGGCGCATGGGCGTGATCAGCATTAGCATGGCCGTGATGAAGGAGATAAAGCCGCCTACCGTCAGGTCGTTTTGTGCCGCGCCCAGGCCGCGGCTTTGCCACAGCGCCATGCAAATCACCGTGGACAGCGCTGCCGCAGCGGTGAGCTGCGTCAGCGGCGTCATGGCCGAGGCCGAGACGGTGGATTTGATGGCCAGGCGGCGCAGTTGCTGGCCCAGCGCCTCAAAGCGCGCGGCCTGGCTGGCCTGCGCACCGTGCAGGCGCACCATGCGGTGGGCCAGCACGTTTTCTTCGACCACATAGGCCAGGGCATCGGTGGCCTGCTGGCTGCTTTTGGTCAGGCGATAGAGGCGGCGCGACAGGGTTTTCATGATCCAGGCCACGGCGGGCGCCACCACGGCCACGATCAGCGTCAGTTGCCAGTTCAAATACAGCAGATAGCCCAGCAGCGCCACCAGCGTGAAGCCATCGCGCGAGATACCCAGCATGGCCTGCACCAGCAGCGTCGAACCCGTCTGCACTTCATAAACCACGGTGTTGGACAGCGCACTGGCCGATTGCCGCGAAAACAGCGCCATGTCGGCGGCCAGCAGCCGCTCGAACAGGGTGCGCCGCAACACCAGCATGCCCTCGTTGGCGATGCGCGCCAGGGCGTATTGCGCGGCAAACAGGGCCAGCCCCCGCGTCAGAAACAGGCCCATGATGGCCACCGGCACCGTCCACAGGGGCAGTGTGCCCTGGGTAAAGCCTTGGTCGAGCAGCGGTTTGAGCAAGGCTGCCAACAGCGGCTCGGTCAGTGCTCCCACCAGGGTGCCTGCAATGGCCAGGCTCCAGGCCAGGCGCTGGTTGCCAAAATAGATGGACAACCGCCCCAGTCGGGTGCGCAGCCGTTCAGCGGGCAAGGGGGAGGAGTGCGGTGGGGTTGCGCTGGTGTCAGGGGCTTGCATGTGGAGGCGGATTCTACGGTTGGCACTCAGGTACAACAGTTTGTCACAGGGGGCTTTTTGTCAGTGTGTAACATCGGGCGCTGTTCACCGGCCGTTGCCCGGTTGCTGTTGGCTGCGAATGACTACCGACCGATTCCTCACACTATCTTCCCCCGCGGCGTGGCCGCGCCCCTCCCGACGCCATGTGCTGGCCGCTGCTGCGGCCTCTTCTGCGTTGCCCGCCCTCGCCCAGTTCCGGGTGGAGGTGTCTGGCGTGGGCCTGACCCAGTTGCCGATTGCCATTGCCCCGTTTCGGGGCGAGGAGCAGTCGCCCCAGAAAATATCGGCCATCGTGCTGGCCGATTTGGAGCGCAGCGGTCAGTTCCGCTCGGTAGATGCCACGGGCGCTGTGCTGGATGAAACACAGCGCCCTGACGTCGCGCCCTGGCGACAAAAAGGTGCCGACGCACTGGCCACGGGCAGCGTGCTGCGATTGGCCGATGGGCGTTTTGATATCCGCTTCCGGCTCTGGGATGTGGTGCGTGGCCAGGATTTTGGCGGCCAAAGCTATGTGGTGGCCCCGGGCGATCTGCGCCTGGCTGCCCACCGCATTGCCGACTTCATCTACGAGAAACTGACCGGTCAGCGCGGTGTTTTTTCTACCCGTATTGCCTATGTGACCAAGGCGGGATCGCGCTACAGCCTGTGGGTGGCCGACTCGGACGGCGAAAACGCCCAAGCCGCCCTGTCCAGCCCCGAGCCCATCATCTCGCCCGCGTGGTCGCCCTCAGGGTTGCAGTTGGCCTATGTGTCGTTTGAGTCGCGCAAGCCCGTGGTGTACGTACATGACATTGCCACCGGACGGCGACGCCTGATTGCCAACTTCCGCGGCTCCAACAGTGCGCCCGCCTGGTCGCCCGATGGCCGCTCGCTGGCCGTCACGCTCAGCCGCGATGGCAACTCCCAGCTCTACACCATTGACGCGGGCGGTGGCGAACCGCGCCGACTGATGCAAAGCGCCGGCATTGACACCGAGCCGGTGTATTCCTCCGATGGCCGCAGCATCTACTTCGTCAGCGACCGGGGGGGGGCGCCGCAAATCTACCGCGTTGCCAGCAGCGGTGGCAATGCCGAGCGCGTCACGTTCACGGGCAGCTACAACATCTCGCCCAGTGTGAGCCCCGATGGCCGCTGGCTGGCGTATGTCTCGCGCGTGGGCGGTGCCTTCAAGCTGCATGTGATGGATTTGTCCAGCGGCACGGTCAGTGCTATTACTGACACGGGCGCCGATGAAAATCCCAGCTTTGCACCCAATAGTCGGCTGATCGTGTACGCCACGCAGCAGCAAGGCCGCGAAGCACTGATGACCACCACGCTGGACGGCAAAATCAAGGCCCGGCTGGCAGGGCAGAGCGGTGATATCCGCGAGCCCGATTGGGGCCCTTTCCAGAAGCAATAGACCCGTAGCGCGTCGAGCTATCCATTTCAGAATTTCAGGAGTTTTTGAATGATCCAACGTATTTCTTTCGCATTGGCTGCAGCTGTGCTGGTGGCCGGTTGCAGTTCAGGCGTCAACCTGGATAACGTGCCTGTAGATGACAAGTCCGGCACTTCGCTGCCAACCACTGGAGGCAATGGTGCCAATGCAGGTGGCACTGGGCAAAGTGGTGTTACGGGCGTAGACCTGTCCCAATCCGGACGCGACGGCGCAGGCCCGGTGGGTGTCAGCCGTGTGGTGTACTTTGACTACGACAGCTACGTCATCAAGCCAGATTTCCAGTCGCTGATTGATGCACATGCCCGCTTTATCAAGTCCGGCCAGGGGCGCACCGTGGTGATTGAAGGCCATACCGATGAGCGTGGTGGTCGTGAATACAACCTGGCACTGGGGCAAAAGCGTGCTGAGGCTGTGCGCCGTTCACTGGGCCTGCTGGGCGTGCCAGACAGCCAGGTCGAGGCCGTCAGTTTTGGCAAGGAAAAGCCTGCTGCTTTGGGTGGCAGCGAGGACGCGCACGCGCAAAACCGTCGCGCTGAGCTGTCTTACCGTTGATGGGCGGCGCCACCATGCACCCACGGTTTGTGCGTACGTTGTGCGCGTTGGCGCTGTCCGGCGCTTTTTTGCCTGCGGCACATGCAGTCTTGTTTGAGGATGGTGAGGCTCGCCGGGCCATTCTGGAATTGCGCCAACGTGTGGACGAATTGCAGCAAGCCAGTCAGCGGGCCGGTGAGGATCTGCGCCGCTCTGGCGACGATGGCACCCAACTGCGCCGTAGCCTGATCGAATTGCAAAACCAGATTGAAACCCTGCGCATGGAAACCGCCAAGCTGCGCGGCCAGAACGAGCAGCTTATGCGCGAGGTGGCTGAGTTGCAGCGCCACCAGAAAGACATGGCACAGGGTGTGGACGAGCGTTTGCGCCAGTTTGAGCCTCTGAAGGTCACTGTGGATGGCAAAGAGTTTCTCGCCGATCCCGCAGAAAAGCGTGATTTTGATGCGGCGTTGGCCACGTTTCGGGCGGGCAAGTTTGCCGAAGCACAAAGTGCTTTTGCTAATTTGATCAAGCAGTATCCCCGCAGTGGGTATTTGCCTTCTGCCCGTTTCTGGTTAGGCAACGCCCAATACGCTACGCGGGATTACAAAGAAGCCATAGTCAACTTCAAGGCTTTGCTGGCAGCTATGCCAGACCATGCACGTGCACCTGAGGCAGCGCTGTCGATTGCCAATTGTCAGTTGGAGCTGAAGGAGACCCGTGGCGCTCGCAAAACGCTGGAAGACCTGTTGCGCGCCTATCCGCAGTCTGAAGCTGCCGTGGCCGCCAAGGAGCGGTTGTCCCGTTTGAAATGATGTCGGTACCGTTAGAAATCGCTGTGTACGACGATTCCAGTGCCGAACAGCAGCGCCGCTTTGGTGGCCTCGACCGGTTGTATGGTCTCGAAGGTGCTGCACGTATTCGCGCTGCGCATGTGGCGGTAGTGGGCATTGGCGGGGTGGGTTCGTGGGCAGTGGAAGCGCTGGCCCGCAGTGGTGTAGGCAGTCTCACTTTGATTGACCTGGACCACATCGCCCCATCGAACATCAACCGCCAAATACATGCGCTGGACGACACCATCGGGCAGGCCAAGGTGCAGGCCATGCGTGAGCGCGTGGCACGGATCAATTCGCAGTGCCAAGTCTTTTGTGTGGAAGAGTTTGTTGAGCTCGGCAACTGGCCATCACTGTTGCCACATCCGGTTGATGCTGTGATTGATGCCTGCGATCAAGTGCAAGCCAAGACCGCCATGGCAGCTTGGGCTCTGCAACAAAAGTGCTTGTTGATCAGTGTGGGTGCAGCCGGTGGCAAGCGGCATGCGCACAAAGTGGACGTGGACGATTTGGCGTTGACCACGCACGACCCGTTGCTGGCTCAGTTGCGCTATCGCTTGCGCAAACAACATGGCGCGCCGCGTGAGGGCAAAAAAATCGGTGTCACCTGTGTATTCAGCCGTGAAGCTGTGGCGCCCCCGGACGCTTCATGTGCGATGGATAACGATGGCACTTTGAACTGCCATGGCTATGGATCGGTGGTGTCTGTGACCGCTACGTTTGGTCAGTGCGCTGCGGGCTGGATTCTGGATAATTTAGCTATTCGTAAAAGAAGATCAAAAGTAGTGCTATAATTCAAATCTTTGCTAAGTACGATAAATAATCATCTTAACAAAACGGGACGTTAGCTCAGTTGGTAGAGCAGCGGACTTTTAATCCGTTTGTCGTGGGTTCGACCCCCGCACGTCCCACCAAGCTACATAAGGAAAGCGCGCTATCAAAACGGTAGCGCGCTTTTTCTTTTGGTCAGGATGTAACGGCGGATGTAAGAGGATTTCGGAAAAGCACCGGGATCTCGACGGTGCTGGCGCATCCGTCGCCAGTTTGGAGACAGCCCAGAACAGGTGGCTACCTCGCCAAGGGGTCAGATTTGAAATCCGGCCCCTTGCCATTGAGGGCTGTGCCAGCATTAGCAGCACGGTGAATGCGCAGTAGCCGGTATCGATGGCTCAGTTTTGAGCCATCGTCTTTTGATGCCGGGAAATCCGGCTTCAAGGCCGTGGCGCACGGCACGCGGTGAAGTTCAAAGGGAGTGGCGTTTTAGCACCCCCTTCGGCGCCACCTACCAACAGAACTACTAACAAAGTGTTGGGATGCCATGATGCCCCGTGACACGGTATAAGGCAAAGAAAAAGCCCCGCTCATATGGGGGAGGGGGCTTTTGGGACGGCCTGATATGGCCTGATTTTGTTGGGCCGGGGGGAATTGAATCCTCCTATGTAGATTGGCGATAAATCGCAAAAGAACCAACAAAAAGACCAACAAAAAGAAAAGTGACCCCCTTGTCAGTGCGGCGCAACATCTTCTGATCGCGCTGGCGCTGGTCGTGGTGGTAGGCGCCATGCCACGCGGTTTGGCCATGACCTCGCCTGGCTCTACCCCACCAGCTCAAACTACCCAGATTCCGGGTATTTGCCTGGGGTGCAGCTTTTGCGCCGCACCAGCGCGCAGCACGTTGGAGATTGGCTGAATTTTCAGCCGGTGTGGCGCTGGCCCAAGAACTCAGGTCAGCAGATGGCCTCAGTTCTGAAGGCATCTCGCCAAAGGGGGTAGCGTTTCGTGACCCCCTTTTGCTACCGGCTTATTTCCGGTTGCAAGGCACACGGCCAATAGTCGGGTGGTTGCTGGCCGTGGGGTAACGGGCAGTGACCCCATTGCCATCATCGCGCCGGGCCTGTGCTTTGCGAGTATCTGAAAGATAGTCACAAGGGGCGCCCACTTGGATTTCAAATCCGGTTGGGCCTCGCGCGTGCGCGCGTACTGCTCACGGAACTCGGGGCAGCCTTGCTCGATGGCCTCGCCAGTCGCTACCCCATCAGTTCGCTGGCCGGGTGTCTGCCAGCGCAAACCCGCGCCAGCACCCCCGATTCCGTGCGTACCAGCTTGCGTACCACCCCAGTGCGTACCGCTCGATATGTAAGGTTTTGACAGGTTCACACGCCGCTTTCAGTGCGCACCAGACTGCGCACCGCATCCTTGCGCACCGTCCCGAAGGTAAGGTTTGGACAGGTTTCCGTGGAAACCCGCTTGGAAACCTGCGGCTGGAAACACCTGCGGAAAAGTGCGCTTTCGTTGGTAACCGGCCTGGTAACCATGCGCTGGTAACCATCCAGCAAATGCCCGATTGCGTGGATACCGGGATGGATACCGCACCCATTCAACCCGCTGAAATACCCCGAATATCTCGAAAAACCTAGCATCTCTGCTATTTTTTATATAGCACTCTGTGCATTCTCTGGATACCGCCACAAAACAAAACCGGCGCATGGCCGGTCTGGTGGTGGGGTGTGCCTTGTTGGATCAGAACTGCGCCGACCGCCTATTTGCCAGCACCAAATAGCAGCGCCGCTGCAACCCGGGGTTGCAGGCATTGACTCACTCGCTGCCCTCCATGGCCATCAGCGCGCCAAAGGTGGCGCCAGGCGCTCGCTGGCTTGGCTGGGCAGCCCTGCGCACCAGGGCGGGCGCTACGTCCTGCGCTTGACGCTGCTGGGCGCCGCGCATCAAGCCCGAAACGGTAGGCCCCACCCCCAGCAGCGGCACCTTGGACGACAGGCGATCGAGCAAATCCAGCCCCCGGCCCATCAAGGATGTGGCGCTGTTGCTGTTGTTCACCGCCGAACCCACAGGCTGCGCCGTGGTGATGGGAGTTGAGATAAAGAAAGAGTGAGAGGCGCGATAAATCGAAATTTTCGGGGATCGACTGGGACAAAGTGAAACGGGACAATGCAAATGCTTTGCATATGACGCAAAGGCAGAATCAGCCCTTCATCTGCCCACGCAGCCAGTCGAGTGTGCGCTCCACGATCTCATTTTGATCTGTGTCTGACAACCCTAAATAAGGCCGTGCCGGGATCGTCACCGACTTTGCGACGTGCCCACCGAAGTGCAGCATTTTCGCGTTTGTCGGCCTGATGGTCGCACCGAACTGGTGGACGGCTGCATAGACCAGGTTGCTGCCGACCTGCACCGACCGCTCGCCGACCTGCACTGCCATTTGACCGCGCAGGTATCCATTGAGAGTCAGGACGCGGTTCTTGTTGCGGCGCTTCTCGCGCTGGTACCAGGGCTGTAGCGCGGCCCACGCTGTGCCATCGGGCGCTGTCTGGGTAGAAAACCGCGCACGTGTGGTGCGCAGCACGTATTCGCCCAGCTCGGCCAACAGCGGCGCGGGCTTGTCGATAGCGCCCAGCAGTCCGTTCAGGCTGGCGGTTGCTGATGTGGCGTCAAAGTCCACTGACAGTCGAGTGCCAGCCATCAGCTCTGCCCCTCAGACTTGTAGGAGCGCCAGCGATCACGGCCTGGCGCATATTCAAACCCCGGGTCAATCCCCACAGGCACGGTCACCACGCGCGGCCCGCCCGGACTGCGCTGACCAATCTCGCGCTCCACCCACGTCACTTCGGGCGCTTGATCTGGCCCGCTCTTGCCCATGCGCGCCAAGTCGCGTGCCCACAGGCCGATCACTTTGCACTGGCACCCCCAGCCGTTGGGCGGATAGTGCGTCTGCCACCAGGGGTCTTCGCGCGCCAGCACCATGCCGTCCCAGGCTTTGTGTTGGTGCCGTGGGTTCTCCACCCAGTCGCTGTGCTCATACATCCAAAAGGGCGCGGCCTGCAATTGCAGCCAGCGGCCCGCCGCGTAGCTGGTGTTGAGGTTGGTCTCGTAAATGACGCGCGTGCGCCAGTCTCGCCCGCCGTTGTAGTCCCAGCCATATCGTGCCACGATGGCATCAAAGTCCTTGCGAAACTCCTCCAGCGTTGTGCCGTCTTTGATCGCTTTCTCTACCGCCAGCCGGAAATCCTGCACGATGGCCTCTTTGTTGGCACCGGCCACGACAAATGCCCATTCGTGCTCAGCCGCATAAACGTCCGTCCAGGCCTCGGTCGTCAAATTCAGCTTGCGCAAAAAGAAAGCGATCATTTCAAGAAACGGCAACCCGCCGTAGGCCACATCAGCCATTGGCCGCCTCCTGCAATACCTCATAGCGGCCCGCCAGCTCGGCAGCGGCCAGGGCCTCGGCCATGGCTGCGGCGTAGTCGTCCAGCGTCATATCGGGGGCGAGCTGCACCAAGCCATCCCGGATGTCTTCCAGGGTCGATGCTTGCATGACCAGCGCACGGATCTGCTCCACCCACGCCGCTGCTGGTGCTCTCGCACTGGCGGCCAGCTGGGGCGCCATGGCCAGTGGCGGACTGACAGACTGCACTGCCACCGGCGCCTGTGCAGCAGTGACCGCTACTCCCAGCGGCCACTGCCATGCCCGGCTGCTGGTAGCCGCCGTGCCTTGTCTCCATGTCGTAGAAGTCCCCGCCTGCAACACCGGCTCACCGGCCTGCGGCTGCGGAATGCCCAGCTTCTCCTGTGCCCACTGCACCGGGATCTGCATCCCCACGCCTACCAGCTTGGGCAGCGCATCCGCATAGGCCGTCAGGTCTTCGGTTTCGCCCACATCCAGACAGAAGACCGGGCAGCGGCGCATGCCATCGGGGGCCAGCCCGTTCAGCACTGCTATCGGGTACAGCAAGTCGCGCGTCAGCGTGCTGCACACCTGCCGAATATCGCTGCTGCGCAAGTCTTTGCGCACTTCGTTATGCACATTGCCCAGCGCGTTGGTGCTGCTCTTGCCATCGGCACCGCTGGTCAGCGTGCCGCCTAAAATCACCTTCGATTGCGTGCGCTCGCACCAGGTCATCATCAGCTCAAACGCTTTGGGGTCGCCGCTTGCGGCATCGAGAAAATCCAGCTCCATGCCATTGGGGATGATGCCTGCGGCGTTGTGGCCAATGCCCACCAGCGCACGCAGCAGCGTCATCTTCTCTTTTTCGCTGGCGCCAGACGGGTACTTGCCGATGCGCACCGGGATGCCGTAAATCTCCAGAAACTCAGCCAAATCGCCGACGCTGTAATTCTTGAACAGGTACGGCCACACCAGCTGCCGGAACATCGCCGTGCGCTCCAAATAACCGCTCTTGGCCTTGTGAACGTGCGTGATCCAGCCAAAGGGTTGTAGCGGTTCCCCCACGCTGCCATCAGCGGCCGTCGTGTTGCTACGCAGGCGCAGTTCCTGGCGGTAGCCCCGGTGTACGGTGAACCAGCTTTGTGGTCGGTGCGTGATGGTTTTGGGCAGCCAGTACTTGCCCGGCTTGTGCCACTCGATTTCTCCGCACGAAAAGCCCTTTCCAATGGCATCGGTCACATCGAACAGCACATCCTCAAAATCTGCCATCTCGCCCACCAGCTCGGCCAGCTGCTCGGCGGCGGCTGACTCACGGGCGCTGGGATTGTCAGGTGGCACCACACTCCACGGCACCAGCAAAGCGCGGCGGCGTTTGCCCAGCTCAGCGGCGATATGGCCATCTTTTTCTTCCATGTCTTCGAAAAGGTCGAACTGGGCCTGCAAATTGCCCTGCTCGGCCTGGTCAAGGATGGTCGCCAACTTGGATGGCGTCAGCCCCCGCGTCGGGTGTGTTTGCAGCTCCCGCTGCAAGTGCGAGTAATGCGAGGTCTGCGGCTGTGCCAACGCTTCGCTGCTGATGGGTTTGCCGTCCGGCCCCAAGATTTTTGCCATTGCAGTGCTCCTCACCACCCACCCGGCTCGGGCATCGGAAAGTCCAGGTCGGCGGAATTGGTTGTCCGGTTATCGAACCCGCGTGCATGCGTTGGCACGGGGATGTAGTCAATCGGTGCGTGCAGGTTCAGCGTGGCATACCAACCCAGGGCCAGCATCACAGCTGCATCGCCGTGGCGAAACAAGTCGGGGTCTTTCACATCACTGCGCCGTGCCTTGGCCACCATCGCAATGCCGTCCACCTCTTCGATGGCCCGCAAGTCCTGGGCGTAGTTCGGGTCGGCAGGAATCTCGATCATTCCGTCCTCAAAACCCTGCACCAGCTTGGGCATCCAGGTGCCGTACCAAGCACGGTTGAGCTTGATCTGATGGACATGCGAGTGCCCGAACTTGTCTGCTGTCTCTTCAGCCAGCGCCTCACCGGAGCCCGTGGCATCCATGGCCCCGCCACAGCGGCGCGGCAGGCGCTCAATTGCGTACCAAGTAATTTGCCGCTGCTGCGCGTAAGGCACCTTGTGCATCTCGATGGAAAGCGGCAAAAGGCGGCGCATGCCCGAAGCAAGCGCTGTCGCCCCCCAGCTCGAAAAGTCCCGGTGCCGCGCATAGTCGTGCGAGAACACATGGCGCTCGCGCGGGTCAAGCCGTGCCAGAGCTGGGGCGAGATAGCGCTCAATCCAGTCTGCCGTCCACGCTTCGCGCTCCGCTGGGCTCTTGAGCACAAAGTCCTCATCCAAGGTCAGGCGCAGCACGCAGGTTTCGGGCAGCACCATGGCCTGCTCAATCCAAACCCCAGGCAGGCACACACCGTTGCCGTCGCGCGCGATAGCGTCCAACTCCTCGCGCATGGCGGCCTTGCGCACGCCGTAGCCGTTGCGGATTTTGGTGTACCAGGCGTGCTTGCCCACCATCGTGGGCGGGGTGCCCTTCATGAAGCACACGCGCTCGTACAAGCCGTTGGCCACGGCATCATCGAACGTGACCGTGACCACTGCGGCATCGGTGCCGTAGCGCCCCGCCTCGATGTCGCGGCAGAACTGCGCAAACGGGTTGTTCTTGCCGTTGTGCGAGCTGATGACCGTGATCTGGCCACCCCAGATCAGCAGCGCAGTGGCTGCATCCAGCACACCCTGCACATCCGGATGAAACGCCGCCTCATCGATCACCACATGCCCTTGCAGGCCCCGGATGTTGGCCGGGCGGCTGGACAGCGCGCAGACTTGAAAGCCCGAAGCAAAGCGAATGCGGTACGCCGTGATGTGCCTGGTCTTGCCGCTGTCGTCCTGGTCTTCAAACAGGAATTCTTCGACCCCGGAGACACCCTGGCCCTGCGCCTGGGCGATGATGCGCGCGAACTTGGCGCAGTAGCCGATGGCCTCCAGACCCTTTTCTTTGGTGTCGCCGATGTAGTAAACGTTGTCACCGCCCGCACTCTTGCGTGCAGCGGCCACCAACGTTTTGTTCAGCATGGTGCCGAAAGTGATGCCCGTGCGGCGCCCCTTGGGCACGGCGATGATGGCCGCCTGGATAGCGGCTACCTCGCGCTGGTGCTTCATCAGCACCCCATCGTCCAGCGGGTTGAACCCCTCGGGAATGGAGCGCACGCTGGCCGGGAGGTCATCCCATTCCAGCGTGCGCAAAGTGGATGTCAGGGGCTTGATGGCGTGCATGTCAGGCCCCAATGCCCAAGAACTTGCGCCGCCAGAAATCCACCTGGGCCTCATCCATGCCCTGTGCCTTGGCCACCTCCTGCAAATTGGCCTCCTGCTCGGCCAGCAGCTTGCGGCGTGTGGCCTCTTCGACCTTGGCCTGGAACTCCTTCAAATTGATGCTGGAGCGGGTCAGCGTGGCGATGTTCTTGGCTGCTTTGGATAGCAATTCAACACGCTTACCGGGGTCGGCCTTCTCGCCATCTTCCCCCACTTCGTCAGCCTCTTGCAGCGCCAGGATGGCCTCGAAAAGCTCCGTTTGCACCATCGCAGTCAAGGCCGCGCTGCGGGCATCCTTGCTATCGCCCGCGTGGGCCTGGATGAGCTTGGCCGCCTCTGTGCTGGCGCGGATGGCCGACAGGCGCCGATCCAGTTTGGTGCCGTAGCGGTGCAATGCCGAGCGGCTGGGCAAGTCGCCCGCATGCGCCTGCGCAGGCCAACGCACCTGCAAGTCGGTAATGAGCTCATCCAGCGTCTGCCCACCCGTGGCCAGCATCGCCTCGATATAGGTTTTGATCTCAACAGGCAGGCGGCTGACAGTGCTTTTGCGGCCCATATCGCTCACCAGTACTTCGCGGGCCGGGCAATGCCGGGCTCGCAGTCCACCGTGTACTCGGCCACATCCACACCGTGGCGCGTCAGCTCGGCACGCCACTTGCCGCTGGGCTGCTTGTCCACGCGCACCAGCTCGCGCCCGTGCAAATAGTCCAGCTCGCGGCGCAGCTCCAGCGCCGTAGCGTCCGGGTACTCGCTTTGCGCGACCGACAGCACCAGCGACTCGCCTGCACCCATCGGTCGGGCATTGTTCAGCGTCAACAAAATCAGCCAGCGCACGCCCTCGCGCCGAAGCCGCTCATGGTCAATTTGCATGATTTCCCCCTCCTGCGGCCGCACGCAGCTGGGCGGCCTCCAGCTTGGAGCCCAGCGCGTCGAGCTTTGCTTCGATCACGCTTTGGCCCCGGATGTAATCTTCACGGCGCACGTAATGCAGCGGCATCTCGGCCTGCATCTTCAGCAAGTCACGCTCCACGCGCTGCCACTGCGCAGCGTCCTCGCGGTTCACCGCCTCTATGCCGTCAAGCCGCCCCGCCAGCGCTTTGTGGTGCGACTCGCGCGTGGCATCCTGCAAGGCAAACCGCTCGTCAAGGTGGCGCTGCGACTCGCCCAGGCCATGCTTGACCACGCCCCACAAAGCGCCCAGCCCTGAGAGCAACAGCCCCAGCAGTTGCCAAAACTCGATTTGCAGCGTCATGGGCGCTTCCCCTTTTCCCGGCGCGCCTGGCACACCACACAAAACTGGCACCCCGGCAGGGCCTCGCGCCGCGCCTGGGCAATAGGCTCGCCGCAGCCTGGCCAGCTGCTGTCGGCGTTCTCGCCGCAGTAGTGCGCCGAGTCGGCCACCGTCTTGCCCACCAAACCTGCGCGGCGCGCCTGGTCGCGCAGGGCATCAGAAAGCAGTTCAGCCTCGCGCTCTGCCGCGCGGTCGATT
>NZ_JAQUAL010000213.1:0-3752 GCF_028687295.1 Simplicispira sp. | reverse complement strand
GCCCGCGTGGGGCGGGGGGTTTTCATCGAAATGTCAGAATTCCGCCCTGCTGCACCATGGGGGCGTTACTCGGTCACTTTTTTTCATGTCTTCTGCTTCTTTGTTTCGGGTGGATTTGCGCCGCCTGATATTGCTTTTGGCCACCTTCAGCGCCATCGTCACCTTGGTTAACGGGTTTTATGCGAGCCACGCCGTCCAGCGCCAGCAACTGATAGACAGCGCCCTGGAGAGCAACCGTGCCTACGCGCAAAAGCTGGCCGATTCGGTAGATGACTTTCTGCGTGCAGCCCAGCAGCAACTGGCCTACAGCGCGGGCGTGGTGGGCCAGCGCTTTGACCAGGGGGGGGTGTTGCTGGCCGAAGTCGATCGTTTGCGCTTGCAAACGGACACCTTCAACTCCGTGGTCATGGTCGATGCCCAAGGCCGGGTGCGGGCCACTTCACCCGAGGCCCTGCAAATCCAGGGGCGGCGCCTGGATACGCCAGGTGCTGTCGAGGCCCTGCGTGAGAAGCGTGCGTTGGTCAGCGAGCCGTATGTTTCGGTAGCGGGCAATTTGCTGGTGTTTATCTCTCACCCGGTCACAGACCGTGCGGGCCGCTACCTGGGCTATGTGGGCGGCACCATTTACCTCAAACAAAAAAGCATCCTGCACAACTTGCTGGGCGCGCACTACCACAGCGATGGTTCTTACCTGTATGCCGTGGACCAGAGTCGGCGACTGATCTACCACCCGGACATCCACCGGGTGGGTGTGCAGATAGACAAAAACCTGGTCATTGATGCCGTTTTGCAGGGCAAAAGTGGTGCCATGCAGCTGAAAAACAGCCAGGACATCGACATGCTGGCCGGTTATGCCTATGTGCCTTCCACCGCCTGGGGCATCGTGGCCCAGCGGCCCACGCATGCCGCACTGGCAGCGTTGGACGACTTGATGCAAAGCGTGTTCTACAAAAGCCTGCCCCTGGTGGTGGTGCTGCTGGGCCTGGTGGGGTGGCTGTCGCGGCTGATTGCGCGCCCCTTGTGGCAGCTGGCCGATGGCGCGCGCTACATGGACAAATCGACCACCGCAGAGAGCATTCTCAAGATCCGATCCTGGTATTTTGAAACCTCGGAACTCAAGCGCGCCATGTTGGTGGGGGTGAACCTGCTGCACCAGAAAATCGGCAAGCTGCACCAGGATGTGCAAACCGATCCCCTGACGGGCCTGAGCAACCGGCGCGGCATGGAGCTGGCATTGTCGGTGTGGCAGGCGGCGCAAACCCCGGTGGCGGTGGTGGCGATGGACATTGACCATTTCAAGCGCGTCAACGACGGCCATGGCCACAGCGCCGGAGACCAGGTGCTCAAGCGCCTGGCCCAGTTGATGCGTGACAACTCACGCGGTGGTGATGTGCTGTGCCGTGTGGGCGGTGAAGAGTTTCTGATGCTGTTGCCAGAGGCCCGCCTGGAGGTGGCCGAGCAGGTGGCGCAGCGCCTGCGTGCGCAGGTGCAGAACACCGCCATGGCCCCTGTGGGGCATATCACTGTCTCTCTGGGGGTGGCCCA
Organism: Simplicispira sp.; assembly: GCF_028687295.1. Taxonomy (NCBI): domain Bacteria; kingdom Pseudomonadati; phylum Pseudomonadota; class Betaproteobacteria; order Burkholderiales; family Comamonadaceae; genus Simplicispira; species Simplicispira sp. The sequence continues at coordinate 2,207 of NZ_JAQUAL010000213.1, read as the reverse complement.
CTGGCCACATCATGGCAGCGACATGGCGACGGTATTGAAAGCCGCTGATGCCGCGCTGTACGAGGCCAAGCATACGGGCCGCAACCGGGTGGTGGTAGCCCCCCGGGCCACTGACTGAGCGGCAGGCCCTGGCGCGCTCAGCCCGGCAGCGCAGGCTTGGCACGCGCGAGCTGGAACACTGCCACCGCGCGCACCAGCTCTTGCGCCTGCTGATTCAGACCTTGGGCCGACGCGGCCATTTCTTCGACCAGGGCGGCGTTTTGCTGGGTGGCCCGATCCATGTGCGTGACGGCTTCGCCCACCTGGGCCACGCCCTGCGACTGCTCCTGGCTGGCGCTGCTGATTCTGCCCATGATGTCGGTCACGCGGCGGATGGCGGACACCACATCGGTCATGGTTTCGCCCGCCTGGTCTGCCAGCGCAGAGCCATGCTCCACGCGTGCCACGCTGTCGCTGATGAGGTTTTTGATCTCGCGGGCTGCTGCGGCGCTGCGCCCGGCCAGGCTGCGCACTTCGGAAGCCACTACGGCAAAGCCACGGCCTTGTTCACCGGCACGCGCGGCTTCGACAGCAGCGTTGAGCGCCAGGATGTTGGTCTGAAAAGCGATGCCGTCAATCACGCCGATAATGTCGGCAATTTTGCGGCTGCTGGTGTTGATGCCCTGCATGGTGTCCACCACCTGCGTGACCACTTGGCCACCGTATTCGGCCACGCTGGATGCCTGCATGGCCAGCTGGTTGGCCTGGCGGGCGTTGTTGGCGTTCTGGCCCACGGTGTCGCCCAGCTCTTGCATGGAGGCGGCGGTTTGCTCCAGTGCGCTGGCCTGTTGCTCGGTGCGGCTGGAGAGGTCGCTGTTGCCCTGGGCAATTTCAGCGCTGGACAAGGCCACCGACTGGGCGCTGTCACGCACACCGCCCACCACGCTGGAGAGCGAGGTCTGCATGTCTTGCAGCGCCATGAGCAGTGGAGAAAACTCATCGCGCACCGGGTCGTTCAGCGCCACGGTGAGATCGCCATCGCGCACCCGCTCTGCCACTGTCTGGGCCGTGGCCACGCGCCGGCGCAAGGTGCCACCCAGGTGGTGGGTAAAAAAGACCAGCCCCGCCACGATGGCCAGCGCCAGTGCCATCAGCCATTGCAGGGTGCTTTGGGTGAGTTGGTGGATATCCGCAATGTCTTGCGACAAGGCCGTTTGCTGGTGCTCCAGTGTGTCGTGCAGCACGGTCAGCACCTGGTTGCGCACCGGAATGGTTTTGTCCACCAGGTAGGCAAATGCCGCGCCCGGGTCATCAGCACCCAGCAGCGCGATGTTGGCATCGCCATGTTGCCAGAACGCAGCCATGAGGGGCAGGAGCTGGGCAAGGCGCTTTTGGGCGGCAGGCGTTTGCAAGGATTTTGCGTAGGTGGCCATCAGCTCGGCTATCAGCTTGCGTTTGGCGCTGATGTCATCGAGTGCTGCCTGGCGTTCCTGGTGGTTGCGTGCCAGCATGGCGTGGCGCAGTTGCAGCGATACGCGGGTGACGCTCAGCTCCAGCAGCCCGATGTGGGAGAGCTGGGGCACGCGCATGTCTTCAGTGCGGTGCGCCAGTGTGCTGACTTGGTTGAGTTGGGTGTAGGCCACGCCAGCTAGGGCGGCCAGGGCGATAGACAGTGCCAGGGCCAGAAGGTACAGGCGGCCCGACAGGCCGCCCAGAAAAGTCGATTGCATGGAGGAAGAGGCTTTCTTGGAGCAGTGTGAGGGGCGTGGATGGGGTACATCCAGCCCAGGTTTCCCCAGTGTCGTGCGACGACTGCAAAGGCGCTGGCTTCCAGACCCCGCCAACGTGCGGCACAACCAAAAAAACTCCTTGCCCAGGCGGTGGCTTGGGCAAGGAGTGCGATGCGGCGCAGTGTGGTGAGGACGGGGGGCAAGCCGTCAAGTCAGGCGTGGCGCAACAGGGGCGCCCGCAGGGTGGTGGGCAAATGGGTTATTTGGCGAGCAGTGCGTCAATGGCCTGCACGTCGGCTTCTTGCAGGGTGCCAGCGGCCTGGCGCAGTTTGAGCGTGCCCAGCAGCACGTTGTAACGCGCCTGGGCCAGGTCGCGCTTGGTTTGGTAGAGCTGGCTTTGGGCGTTGAGCACATCGATGTTGATGCGCACGCCCACCTGGTAGCCCAGCTGGTTGGCTTCCAGCGCGCTCTGGCTGGAGGCTTCGGCGGCTTCCAGCG
>NZ_JAQUAL010000212.1:0-3763 GCF_028687295.1 Simplicispira sp. | reverse complement strand
TCCGCGCCGTGCGCTTTGCCGCCAAGCTCAGTGCCCTGGGCTTTACGCTGGACGCCAAAACCTCCGCGCCGCTGGTCGACTCGCAGCGCCTGCTGGCCGATGTGCCGCAAAGCCGCATGTTTGACGAGATGCTCAAACTGCTGCAAACCGGCCACGCCATTGCCACCATCGAGCAGCTGAAAAAACTCGGCCTCTCGCGCGGCATTTACCCGCTGCTGGACGTGGTGGTCGAGCGCGCCGACACCGCCTTTGTGCGCGCTGCCCTGACCGACACCGACCGCCGCGTGGGCGAAGGCAAGCCCGTAGCGCCCAGCTTTTTGCTGGCCTGCGTGCTGTGGCAAGACGTGCGCGAGGGCTGGGATCGCCGCCTGCAAGCGGGCGAGCACCCGCTGCCTGCGCTGCAAGAGGCCATCGACGCGGTGTTTGACCTGCGCATTGGCGACGTTTCCGGGCGCGGCAAGCTGGCCGCCGACATGCGCGAAATCTGGGTCATGCAGCCGCGCTTTGAAAAGCGCACGGGCCGCATCCCCGAGAGCATGGTGGCGCAGCTGCGCTTTCGCGCCGGGTTCGACTTTTTGCGCCTGCGCGCTGAAGTCAACGAAATCGATGAGGCGCTGGCCGAGTGGTGGCAAGAGTTCAGCACCGCCGATGAAAACCAGCGCTACGACCTGCTGGAGCAAGCCCGCGAAGAGCAAAAGGCCCGCCAGCGCGTCGCCCAGCCCGTGGTGCGCCGCGTGCCCAAGGCCGCACCTGCGCGTGGCCCCGCCGCCGATGGCGCTGCGCCTGCTGATGACGCCACCGTGGCTGGCGAGTACGCCGACGCGGATGCACCGAAAAAACGCCGCCGCCGTCGGCGCAAGCCCGGTGGTGGCGAAGGTGGTGGGGCTGCGGGTGCACCCGGCGGCGCCGATTGAGCCGATGGCGCTGTAACCCAGGCCCGCGCCGTGTTGACCCGCCCTGCACCACCCCATCCTGTGGGTTCAGACGCTGACCCCGTCCCTGTCTGGATTGGTCTGGGCGCCAACCTGGGCGAGCGGGCCAGCGCCCTGCGCCATGCCGTGCAGGCCATGGCTGCGCTGCCGGGCACGCGGGTGCTGCGCACCTCCTCGCTCTACCGCAGCGCGCCCGTGGACGCAGGCGGGCCCGACTACCTCAACGCCGTGGCCGCCATCACCACCACGCTGGCGCCGCTGGCGCTGTTGGCCGCGCTGCAAGCCATTGAGCTGGAAGCGGGCCGCCAGCGCCCCTACCGCAACGCGCCGCGCACGCTGGACTTGGACATCCTGCTCTGGGGCGATGAGCGCATCGCCAGCCCCACGCTCACCGTGCCCCATCCGCGCCTGCACGAGCGCGCCTTTGTGCTGCTGCCGCTGGCCGAACTGGCGCCCGAGCGGGTCAAGAGCGCGCAATTGCAGGCGGTGCAGGCGCAGGCCATTGCGCTCGCCCACGGCCCGGACTGGGCCGATAGCGCATCAGTACCGGATTCTTGCTCCTGAAAAGAGAGCTGCTAGCGCAAGCCCTGTGCGGCTTAGAAGCCAAAAAAGCTTCGAACCGAACGGTGCGTGCCCTCAATCGACCGTAGCGCCGGAGGCTTTCACCACTTGTTCGTACTTGGCGCGTTCGGCGGCCATCAGGGCGTCGAACTGGGCTGGGGTGGTTGGCACGGGCTCGGCCATCAGTGCGGCGAAGCGGGTGTTGGTTTCAGGGGCCTTGAGCGCGGCGGTGAAAGCCTCGTTCAGCTTGTCAATCACGGCCTTGGGGGTGTCCGCCGGTGCCACCAGGCCCCACCAGGTGTCGATGGCAAAGCCTGGGAAGGTAGCGGACAGCGCAGGAACGCCCGGCAGCATCGGACTGGTTTGCAACGACGTGACCGCCAGCGCCTTGAGCTTGCCTGCGCGGATGTTGGGCGCTGCGGCGGCCAGGTTGTCGATGTTGAAATCCACCTCGCCCGCCAGCAGCGCCAGCTGCGCCGGGTTGGCGCCCCGGTAGGGAATGTGCAGTGCGTAGATGCCCGCGCGCTGCTTGAACATCTCACCTGCCAGGTGGCCTGCGCTGCCATTGCCGCCGCTGCCGTAGTTCAGTTGTCCCGGGTGGGCCTTGGCGTAGGCGATCAGGTCGGCCACGGTTTTGATTTTCAGGCGCTCGGCTTTGTCGGCGTTCACCACCACCACGTTGGGCACGCGCACCATTTGCGTGATGCCAGCGAAGTCCTTGGCCGCATCAAACGGTATGCGCTTGTAGAGCCAGGGGTTGACGGCGTGCGTGGCCGTGGCCGCCAGGCCAATGGTCAGGCCATCGGGTGCGGCTTTGGCGACAAAGTCAGCGCCGATGTTACCGCCCGCGCCGGGTTTGTTGTCCACGATGACGGTGCCCAGGGTGGCTTGTACACGCTCGGCCAAGGCGCGGGCGGTAACGTCCAGCGGGCCGCCGGGGGCATAGGGAACGACCAGGCGGATGGGCTTGCCAGCATCCTGCGCCAGCGCCAACGAAGAAGACAGTGTCAGCGCAGTAGCGGCGCACGAGAGGAGTAGGTGTCTGCGGTTCATGTCCGCCGATTGTGCAGCACCCCCCCCGCTGGAGCCCGGTTGCCTTTTGCCATGCCCCATGTCCATAATCGCGCCCCATGCACGCCCTGCGCCACGCCCACCACCTTGTCCGCTGGATGCTGGTGTGGTTTGCGCTGACGCTGACGGCCGCGGTGGCCTCGCCGCTGGCGGGCATGCAAGGTGGCCTGGAGCTGGTCTGCACCACCGGCGGCGGCATGAAGCTGGTCGCCACCAACAGCGATGGGGCCGAAAGCGTCGGCAGCCTCACGCTGGACTGTCCGCTGTGCAGTACTGCCCATGCGCCTCCCCCGGCAACACAACCGCTGGCGCTGCTGCACCAGCCTTTGGCGTACCGGCTGAAACCCCAGGTGGCAGCCCGCATCGCCGCCCTGACCGCGCCGCCCCTGCCAGCGCGCGGCCCCCCGCACTCCCTCTGATTTTTTGCCAAACCGCAGGCTGGTTGCCTGGTGTGCGCTGCTGCCTACTTTGCAGGTGTGGCCCGCACGGATGCCCCCTGCCTTGGCGCTGCCCCACGCCAGTGGGGTGCGTGTGCGCAGGCTGGCCCTGCCCGCACGCAGGTGGCCAGGCCGTGACCCTTCGGTCGCTGTGCCGGTGCCGCCGCATGGCTGACAGGCACCGTGGTGCCTGCGGCCTCTGCGCGGGGTTTGAACCGCTTCGCGTTTCTTGATTTTTTTCTGCGGTGCTGGCCCGTGCTGGCGTGGTGCAGGGGCGCGTTGACTGCAATGGCAGCGGCCCCCGTACCGGCTGGTGCGCGCGCAAGCATGCGCCAAGGATTTTTGAATGACTTCACTCCACACGGTATCTCCCTTGTCCCGGCGCACCTGGCTGGTCGGTTCGGCTTTGCTGGGTTTGGCGCTGGCCTTGCCAGCGGCGGCGCACGACTTCAAGCACGGCACGCTGCGCATAGACCACCCCTATGCCACGCCCACGGGCGCGGGCATGGCCAATGGGGCGGTGTATTTCCGCGCCATTGAAAACACCGGTGCCGAACCCGACCGCCTGCTGTCGGCCAGCACGCCCATCGCGCAATCGGTGGAGCTGCACCGCATGCAGGTCGATGACGGCGTGATGCGCATGCGCCCCATCGAGGCGATTGATCTGCCTGCCAAAACCACGGTATCCCTGCGCCACGGCCAGCCCCTGCACCTGATGCTGATGGGCCTGCAACGCCCGCTGGTGCTGGGCGAACGCTTTGC
>NZ_JAQUAL010000211.1:0-3766 GCF_028687295.1 Simplicispira sp. | reverse complement strand
CGATCAGCACCTGCTGGAACAGCACCTGGGCGGCCACACGCTCTTGCAGCTCTTTTTGCTCCTGGATGTCCACGTTCACGCCCACCATGCGCTCGGCCACGCCATCGGCATTGCGGAAAATACGGGCCGCACACAAAAACCAGCGCAGCCCGCCTTGCGTGCGCTCCATGCGCCAGGTGTCGCGGAAATCGGTTTGCTGGCCCGCCAGTGCAGCGTCCATGCGTGCCAATGCGCCCACGCTGTCTTCGGGAGCAAGGCGGCGCAACCAGGTGGCGCGCCAGTCGTCAAACACGCGCTCACTGATGCCATCTTTGTCGGCCAGCTTTTGCGTCCAGATGGCGCGCGCGCTGCGCAGGTCAATATCGAAGACACCGATCTTGCCCGCCTCCTGGGCCAGTTCCAGGCGTTCACGGGCCTGGCGCATGGCCACCTCAACGCACCGGGCTTCGGTGACATCGTCAATCACCCAGATCGCTGCGCGGCTACAGCCCTGGATGTGGACACGGCGTCCGGACAGGCGCGCCTCAAAGCTGCTGCCGTTCAGGCGTTGCAGCGTCCAGTCCAGGCGCACCGGCTGGCCACTGTCGAACAACGGCTCCACCTGTGCAGAGAACGCAGCGTGCTGCTCCAGACTGCCAAAGAGCACGCTGGTGCGCTGGCCCGCTGCCTGCGCTGATCCCAGGCCCACCAGAGCAGCAAAAGCCGGATTGAACTTGCGCATGGCGCCATCACAGACCAACAGCACAGGGGGAGCGTTGTCAAAAATAGCGTTTTGCTCTTCAAGCAGCTCCTGAAGACGGGACTCGCTGGCGCGCAGCTCTTGCTGCTCGCGCAAGCGCTCGGTCACATCCTGGTGCAAGCCAACCAGGGCAATACACACCCCCTGGCGGTTCAGCACGGGCAGGATGGTGGACTCATCGTGGTATTGCGTGCCATCGCGGCGGCAGTTGGTGAAATGCCCTTTCCAGGGCCTCCCCGCCACCAGGGTGGCCCACATGTCGTGGTACGTGTGCGCTGGCGTCTGCCCGCTGGACAGCATCGAGGGCTTGCACCCACGCACTTCTTGCAAGCTATAGCCGGTATTGCGCTCAAACTCGGGGTTCACCCAGTCGATCACGCCCCGGGCATCGGTCACCACGACGGCCAGCGGGCTGTTTTCCAAGGCAGCGCCCAGCACACCCAGGCGCTCCAGTGTGGCGGCCATGCGCTGGCGACCCGAAAGCAGCGCCAGCAGCAAAAATCCCGGAACAACCAGCAGTGCAAAGGCCGCAGCGCCATAACGCAGGCTGTCCGCAGGCGCCAGCACCTGGCTGATGTTGTCGAGCATCACCAAAGTCCAGGCACCGGCGGGATCACCCCAATCCAGATCACGCTGTTGCACGGTGTGTGCCAGGCCGTCGAGCAGCACTTCGGTGGCCGTGGGCGAAAACGGCAGCGCTGAAGCCACGCCGTTGTCAAACGAGCGGCCAAACTGGGCCAGCGCACCAATGGCATCGATGCGACTTTGCGTCAGGGGCGGCGCCACGGCATAGAGCCACTCCGGGCGCGTGGCAGCCACCGCCACGCCCTGGGGCGACAGCAGCAGCAAAGGACTGCCGACCTGGGCGATCAGCGCATCCAGCGGCGCCAGGGACAGTCGCAGCACCACGGTTCCCAGCATCGGTGCGGCCAGCGCATGGTCGGCGCGCACCGGCGCAGCCACATACAAGCCGCGCTCGTGGCTGTGTGTACCCACAGCGGCCTGCACCGTCAGGTGCGTGCGCGCCGCCAACTCCAGGCGCCGCAAAAAAGGCGCACTGCCATCAAACACCTGGGCACCTTCCGCATCCTGCGCCAGGATGCGGCCTTGCGCATCCAGCACATGGATGCTTTCAGCGGCAAAACGTGCCCGTGCCGCAGACAGCATCACTGCCACGGCGGGCTCATCGACAGACAGCAACCCCTGCACCAGCAGTTTGAGCACGGGCTCGTCGGCAGCCATGTTGAGCAACTTGTCTTTGACCAACCCCTGGGGGGCCTGCACAGCCAGCGCATGGACCGCCAGTTCCAGCACCTGTGCGCGTGCGGTATGGCGCTCGTGCAGACGCTGGTCGCGCGCCAGGTACACCGCCAGCACTGCGCCCAAAAGCGACACCAGCAGCACCATGGCGACGCCCCGCACACTGAGGTCGCGCGGCTCTGAGGCCTTGCGCATCAGCACGCCAGAACACCCATTGGTACAGCCACCTGCACAGGCAAGCACTCAGGCGTGCAGCAGAACATCCATGTCCTCCGCAGAACCAGGCCGACCAAACAGGTAACCCTGAAACTGCTCACAGCCGTGCAAACGCAAAAATCCGAGCTGCCCGGTGGTCTCCACCCCCTCGGCCACCACCGCCAAATCCAGGCTTTGCGCCAGCGCCAAGATGGTGCGCACGATAGCGGCGTCATTGGGATCGGTGAGCACATCGCGCACAAAGCTCTGGTCAATCTTCACCTGGTCCAGCGGCAGGCGCTTGAGGTAGCTCAGGCTGGAATAGCCGGTGCCAAAGTCGTCCAGGGCAAAGCCCACGCCATGGCGTTTGAGCTGCCCCATGCGCTCAATCGTGCATTCCAGGTCGCCCAGCAGCATGCTTTCGGTCAACTCTATTTTGAGTCGGCGCGGGTTGGCACCGCTGGCTTGCAGGGTTTGCAACACCTCGGCGACAAAGCCGGGCTGGCGAAACTGGCGCGCACTCACATTCACGGCCAGGCTCAGGTGGGCGGCCTGTGGGTCGCGTGCCCAGCGCACCAGCTGCGCGCAGGCCACTTGGAGGATGTGCCGCCCCAGCGGCAGGATCAGGCCGGTCTGCTCGGCCAGCGGAATGAATTCGGCAGGGCTGATAAACCCCCGCACGGGATGGCGCCAACGCGCCAATGCTTCGGCCCCCTGCACGCGGCCACGGGCATCCACTACCGGCTGGTAGTGAACAAACAGCTCGTTGCCTGCCAGGCCCTGGCGCAAATCGGCCTCCAGACTGGCGCGCGCCAGCAAGGCGGCCTGCATGGCCGGATCAAAAAACCGCTGCGTATTGCGCCCCGCTGCCTTGGCCTGGTACATGGCCAGGTCAGCGCGCTTGAGCAGCTCATCAACGCTGTGGCGCTCCTGCCCAAACAGCGCAATACCGATGCTGGGGGTGCTGTAGTGGGGCTGGCCAGCCAGCGCATAGGGAATGTTGAGGGCCGCCAGCAGTTTGTCTGCCACGAACTCGGCCTCTACCACGGCCTGGGCCAGCCCGCTGGACAGACCGTCCAGCATGACGACGAACTCGTCACCACCAAAGCGCGCCACCGTATCCACCTCGCGCACCGTCTGCACCAGGCGCGCGGCCACCTGGGTCAGCAGCAGGTCGCCCACGTCGTGGCCCAAGGTGTCATTGAGGTCTTTGAAGTTGTCCAGGTCAATGAACAGCAGGGCACCGTGGCGTCGGTGGCGCAAACACACCGACATGGCATGTTGCAGGCGCTCCAGCAGCAAACGGCGGTTGGGCAGGCCAGTCAGTGCATCGTAAAAAGCGAGTCGCTCAATTTCCTGTTCGGTCTGCTTGCGCTTGGTGATGTCAATGGTGTAACCATGCAGCAGCAAACCACCATCGGCCTCCGCCTGCGGCACCGCGCTGGTCATGTGCCAGCGCACACTGCCATCGTCGGACAGCACGCGGTATTCGCGCTGCCAGGGGTGCAAATCGCAGGCCGATTGATCAATGGCACTGCGCAACATGTCCATGTCTTGGGGGTGAACCTGCTG
>NZ_JAQUAL010000070.1:0-15767 GCF_028687295.1 Simplicispira sp. | reverse complement strand
CCCTACCAGATAGACCACCACGAGCTGACCATGGCCCCCTCCATGGGCATTGCGCTGTACCCCGAGGATGGCACCGACTTCGACACCCTGAACCAGGCCGCTGACGTGGCCATGTACCGCGCCAAACTGGTAGGGCGCAACACGTACAGCTTTTTCACCCCCGAAATGCGGGCCCAGTCGGTGCGCGCGCTGCAACTGGAAAACGCCCTGCGCCGCGCTCTGGAGCGCGACCAGTTCACGCTGCACTACCAGCCCCAGGTCTGCATCACCACCGGCCAGCTCACCGGGGTCGAGGCACTGCTGCGCTGGCAGCACCCGGAGCTGGGCCAGGTATCGCCCGCAGAGTTCATTCCGGTGGCCGAAGACTGCGGACAAATCTTGCCGATTGGCGAATGGGTGTTGCGCCAGGCACTGGTACAGCTGCGGGTGTGGCGCAACCAGGGCTTTGCCCTGAAAACCATGGCAGTCAACCTGTCGGCCGTGCAGTTTCGCCAGCCGCAACTGCCCGAAATCATCAAACGCACACTGGCAGAAACCGGCCTGGAACCCGGCTGCCTGGAACTGGAGCTGACCGAAGGGGTGGCCATGGACGACCCACGCGCTGCCATCGCCACCATGGACCAACTGCACGCTTGCGGCATTCGGCTGTCCATGGACGACTTTGGCACGGGCTACTCATCGCTCAGCCAGCTCAAGCGCTTTCCGATTTACAAGCTCAAGATCGACCAGTCGTTTGTGCGCGATCTGGACGACGATGCCAACGACCGCGCCATCGTCAGCGCCATCATCCGCATGGCACAGGCCCTGGGCATGCAAACCATCGCCGAAGGGGTGGAAACCATAGGGCAACTGGCCTTTTTGCGTGAGCAGGGCTGCACCGAGGCCCAAGGCTATCACTGCGGCAGGCCACAGCCCGCAGCGCAATTGCAGGCGCTGCTGGCAGCCCAGTTGCTGTGCTGAACCAGAGGGCCTCCACAGGCCCTTGATTACATATAAAAATAGCTTCTAACGCCCGCTCAGTGGGCGCCACCAGCTATTAAATAAATAGCAAAATCAATCAGCCCGTGCCGCTTCGGCCAGGCGCTCGGCGCAGTCGCTGGCCACGGCGGCGTCGCGCGCTTCCACCATGATGCGCAGCAGCGGCTCGGTGCCACTGGGGCGGATCAGCACCCGCCCAGCCTGCCCCAGATCGGCCTCGATCTTCTGGATGGTTTGCGCCAGCCGGGCATTGCCCTTCCAATCCTGGCCGGGGCGCAAGCGCACGTTCAGCAGCACCTGCGGAAACAGGGTCAAGTCGGCCAGCAAATGCGCCAGGCTCTGGCCGCTGCGCACGCAGTATTGCAGCACCTGCAACGCACTGACCAGGCCATCGCCGGTGGTGTGCTTGTCCAGCACCAGCAGGTGGCCCGAGCCCTCGCCGCCCAGCACCCAACGGTGGCGCGCCAGCGCTTCGAGCACATGGCGGTCGCCCACCTTGGCGCGCTCCAACTTGACACCGCGTGCGTGCAAAGCCAGTTCCACGGCCATGTTGGTCATCAGCGTGCCCACTACACCGGGCACGTGCTCATCGCGGCCCATGCGGTCGCAAACCATCAGGTAGAGCAGTTCGTCACCGTTATAGAGGCGCCCAGCAGCATCCACCATTTGCAGGCGATCGGCATCGCCATCGAGGGCAATACCGTAATCGGCATGGTTGGCGCGCACGGCGCGCACCAGCGCATCCGGGTGCGTGGCGCCGACCTCATGGTTGATGTTGAGGCCATCGGGCGCACAGCCAATGGCAATTACCTCGGCACCCAGCTCATGGAACACCTTGGGCGCGATGTGGTAGGCCGCACCGTGGGCTGCATCGACCACGATTTTCAGACCCTTGAGCGTGAGGTCGTGGGGAAAGGTGCTTTTGCAGAACTCGATGTAGCGCCCGGCCGCGTCATCGAGGCGGCGTGTCTTGCCCAGCGAGGCCGAATCCACCCAGACTGGCGCCTCATCGAGCGCTGCCTCTACGGCCAGCTCCCAGGCATCGGGCAGCTTGGAGCCCTGGGCATTGAAAAACTTGATGCCGTTGTCCGGGTAGGCGTTGTGGCTGGCGCTGATGACCACACCCAGGCTGGCACGCTGTGCCCGCGTGAGGTAGGCCACGCCAGGCGTGGGCAAGGGGCCCAGCAACAGCACATCGACACCCGCCGAGTTGAAGCCCGACTCCAGCGCGCTCTCCAGCATGTAGCCCGAAATGCGCGTGTCCTTGCCGATCAGCACCATGGGACGCTCTTCGGTGCGCTTCAACACGCGGCCTACGGCGTGCGCCAGGCGCAGGACAAAGTCAGGGGTGATGGGTGCCTGGCCGACGGTGCCGCGAATGCCGTCGGTGCCAAAGTATTTTTGCGTCATGGGATCGGTGGTGGTGCTTCAAAAAGGTGCCAATGCAGTCTAGCGCAGGCGATGGCAGGCGTCAGGGCGCGGGCGTCTGGGCCGATGCCATGGCGCGCCACACGGCCAGGGCCTGGGCGGTTTCGCGCACGTCATGCACACGCACCACACGGGCACCGTGCTCCACGGCCAGCAGTGCGGCCGCTACGCTGGGCTGCAAGCGCTGGCCCACGTCCAACCCGGTGACGGCGCCCAGCGATGATTTGCGCGACCACCCCGCCAGCACCGGGTAGCCCAGCGCCAGCAACTCGCTTTGGCGGGCCAGCAGGGCAAAGTTCTGCTCCACGGTTTTGCCAAAGCCAATGCCCGGGTCGAGAACAATTCGAGCCTTTTCGACCCCCAAGGCTTGCAGGGCCTGCGCTGAGCGCTCTAAAAATGAGAGCACCTGTGGCAACACACCGCCCGCCATGGGTTGCACCTGCATGGTTTGCGGATCGCCATGCATGTGCATCAGGCAAACGCCACAGCGCGGGTGTTGCGCCACCACCTGCGCGGCACCAGGCTGGCGCAGCGCCCAGATGTCGTTGACGATGTCCGCGCCCAAATCCAGCACCGCCTGCATCACTTCGGGCTTGTAGGTGTCCACCGACACCGGCACGCCCAGGCTGACGGCGCCGCGCACCACGGGCAGCACCCGGGCCAGCTCTTCTTCCAGACCCACGGCGGGGCTGCCCGGGCGGGTGGATTCGCCACCAATATCCAGAATATCGGCACCGTCTTGCAGCAGCTGCTCACACTGGCGCAGCGCGGCGGCGGTGGAAAGATAACGCCCTCCATCGGAGAACGAATCCGGCGTGGCGTTGACAATGCCCATGATCTGCGGACGCGCCAAATCCAGAGTGAAGCGGGAGGTGTGCCAAAGCATGGGCAAGCTTTCAAAAGACAATGGAAAACGGGGCACAAGGCCCCGTCGTGGTGGTGGTCAGTCAGTCAGTGGGCGTTAGGCCACCGTGGGGGCGGGCTCTGAAGCCACCGCAGGCGTACCGCCGCCAGAACCATCGCCACCAGAGGATGGGGTGCGCGGCGTCCAGTCTTTGGGGGGGCGCGGCGCCTTGCCAGCCATGATGTCGTCGAGCTGGTCGGTGTCTATGGTTTCCCACTCCAACAGCGCCTTGGCCATGGCGTGCATCTTGTCGCTGTTTTCTTCGATCAGGCGGCGCGCCAAAGCGTACTGCTCATCGATGATCTTGCGCACCTCGTCATCCACCTTCTTCATGGTGGACTCGCTCATGGTGGTGGTCTTGGTGACCGAGCGGCCCAGGAACACTTCGCCCTCGTTCTCGGCATACACCATAGGGCCCAGCGCATCGGTCATGCCATAGCGCGTCACCATGTCGCGGGCGATGTGCGTGGCACGCTCGAAGTCGTTGCTGGCGCCGGTGGTCATCTGGTGCATGAACACTTCTTCGGCGATGCGACCACCAAACAGCATGCTGATCTGGTTCAGCATGAACTCCTTGTCATAGCTGTAGCGGTCTTGTGAGGGCAGGCTCATGGTCACACCCAACGCACGGCCCCGCGGGATGATAGTGACCTTGTGCACTGGATCGCACTTGGGCAGCAGCTTGCCGATCAATGCGTGGCCGGACTCGTGGTACGCGGTGTTGCGGCGCTCTTCCTCGGGCATGACCATGCTCTTGCGCTCAGGGCCCATGAGGATTTTGTCCTTGGCCTTTTCAAAGTCCTGCATCTCCACAGTGCGGGCGTTGCGGCGCGCGGCCATCAAGGCGGCTTCGTTACACAGGTTGGCCAGGTCAGCACCCGACATGCCGGGCGTACCACGGGCAATGATGCCGGGATTCACGTCCTGACTGACCGGAATTTTGCGCATGTGGACGTTGAGGATCTGCTCACGACCCCGGATGTCGGGCAGCGTGACATACACCTGGCGGTCAAAACGGCCCGGACGCAGCAGCGCGGCGTCCAGAATGTCAGGGCGGTTGGTGGCGGCCACCACGATCACACCCAGGTTGGTTTCGAAGCCGTCCATCTCGACCAGCATCTGGTTCAGCGTTTGCTCACGCTCATCGTTGCCACCGCCCAGACCAGCACCGCGCTGACGGCCCACCGCGTCAATTTCGTCGATGAAGATGATGCAGGGGGCATTTTTTTTGGCGTTCTCGAACATGTCGCGCACGCGGGCTGCACCCACGCCAACGAACATTTCGACAAAATCAGAGCCCGAGATGCTGAAGAACGGCACCTTGGCTTCACCTGCGATGGACTTGGCCAGCAAGGTCTTGCCCGTGCCAGGAGGGCCTACCAGCAGCAAACCACGCGGAATGCGACCACCGAGCTTCTGGAACTTCTGCGGGTCTTTCAGAAAATCGACAACTTCCTTGACTTCTTCCTTGGCCTCATCGCAGCCAGCCACATCGGCAAAGGTGACTGTGTTGTTGTTTTCATCAAGCATGCGCGCTTTGCTCTTGCCAAAGCTGAAGGCACCGCCTTTGCCACCGCCCTGCATCTGGCGCATGAAGTACACCCACACGCCAATCAGCAGCAGCATGGGGCCCCAGCTGACCAGCAAGGTCATGAGCAACGAGCCCTCTTCGCGCGGCTTGACGTCAAACTTGACATTGTTGTTGATCAGGTCGCCCACCAAGCCCCGATCAAGGTAGGTGGCCGTGGTGCGGATTCTGCGGTCATCGTTGGTAACGGCCACGATCTCGGTGCCGCCCTGACCTTCCTGGATGGTGGCACTGCGGATGCGGTTGTTGCGCACCTCGTCCAGAAACTCCGAATAACCGATATGACCCGCAGCAGCGCCAGCACGCGTATCAAACTGCTTGAACACGGTGAAGAGCACCATGGCGATAACGAGCCATACGGCGACTTTTGAAAACCACTGATTATTCAAGCGGGACTCCAGAGAGAGTGCGAAAAGAAGATGACTTAGATATGACCGATTTTAGGCGTTTCAAGCCAAGCGACTGCCGCAATATCCCTTGGCAGCCATGGAAAGAACGCGGTTTTTGTCCGGCAATACGCCAGAAAATCAATCCATCAACAGCATCAAACCGTCTTTTTCAGACCGATACCGACCAAAAAGGTTTCAGAGGATTTGTCACGCGACGCCTTGGGCTTGACGGGCTTGACCAGACGGAAAGTGTCTTTGAACAGCTGCACCAAAGGCGCGTAGGCGCCGCCATGGAACAGCTTCACCACCAGCGCTCCCTCGGGTTTGAGATGCTGGCTGGCAAAATCCACGGCCAGTTCCACCAGGTGCTCAATGCGCGCTGCATCCGTGGCACCAATTCCTGACAGGTTGGGCGCCATGTCTGACACCACCACATCAGCCTGGCGCCCTTGCATGGCCTCTTCGAGCTGCGCCAGCACATCCGGCTCACGAAAATCGCCCTGAATGAACAGCACGCCCTCCACCGGCTCCATGGGCAAAATATCCAGCGAAATAATGGTGCCATTGAGCGTACCGGAAGCTGCCCCCTGGGGCGACAGGCGGCGGCGTACATACTGGCTCCAGGCACCGGGCGTACTACCCAAATCCACCACGATCTGTCCAGGCCGGATCAATCCGAACTGTTCATCAATCTCTTTGAGCTTGTAGGCAGCACGGGCGCGAAACCCTTCCAGTTTGGCCAATTTGACGTAGGTGTCGTTGACATGGTCGTTCAACCAGGCCTTGTTGACCTTCTTGCTTTGGGTTTTGACTTTCATACACGTCCATTGTCTCTCGACAATCGGCCTGACCGATTGCATCGAAGGCTCATTTCGCAAAGCGAAATGAAAGTGCCTTGCTCCGGGCCGCAGACATAATACGGCCCATGCCTCAAATTGAACTGACTCCGGCCGAGCGCCGGGAACAACGCGCTGCCGCCCACCACCTTGCCCCCGTCGTGCTGATTGGCGGCGATGGCCTGACCCCTGGCGTGCGCAAGGAAGTGGACGCTGCCCTCAACGCCCACGGTCTCATCAAGGTGCGCGTCTTCAACGACGACCGCGCCGCCCGCGAACTGATGTACCAGGAACTGGCTGCCGAATTGAACGCTGCCCCCGTACAGCACATTGGCAAGCTGCTGGTACTGTGGCGCCCACAGCCCGACAAGGAACGTGCCGTCGATGAAGACCGCATGCCAGGCCCCAAGGACGTCAAGGTGCTGAAATACAGCAAACGTGGCGGCCAGCGTCCCGAAATCAAAACCCTGCGTGTGCTGGGCAACCAGCGCCTGACACCGGGTGGACAGATCAAACGCGCCAAGAAACGCAAGCCCACTTCCGTCAAGAAACGCCAAGCCGACTGACCCCATGGCCCAGACAGCTACCGTGGCGCAGCAGCGCCATGTGATCTGCATGAAATGGGGCCGCAAATACGGCCCCGAGTACGTCAACCGCCTCTATGCCATGGTGCGCCGCCACCTCAGTGGCGACTTTCATTTCGTCTGCCTGACTGACGACAGCACCGGCATCCGCCCAGAGGTGCAGTGCCTGCCTATCCCTCCCCTGGACTTGCCTGCGGGCATTCCCGAGCGCGGCTGGAACAAGCTGGCCACCTTCAGCGCCGACCTGCACGGGCTGCGCGGCACTGCGCTGTTTCTGGACGTGGACGTGGTGATCACCGGCAGCCTGGATGATTTTTTCACCCAGCCTGGTGCATTTCTCATCATCCACGACTACAAACGGCCTTGGCGCATCACCGGAAACTCTTCGGTGTACCGCTTCGAACTGGGCGCGCACCCGGACGTGCTGGAATACTTTCGCGGCCACTTTGACACCATCCGCCGACAGTTTCGCAACGAGCAGGCCTATTTGTCGGATTTTCTCCACCGGCAAGGCAAGCTGGCGTACTGGCCCACAGCCTGGTGCCCCAGCTTCAAATACCACGGCATACCGCCTTGGCCCAGCAACTACTGGAAGGCCCCTTTTGTGCCGCCCGGCGCCCGGATTGTGATTTTTCACGGCGAATGCAACCCGCCCGATGCCTTGGCTGGACGGCGCAACCGGCGTTTTCGCTTTATCCAGCCCGCCACCTGGGTGGCAGAGCACTGGCACGAGTAACGCCCGCGCCTGCATCTAGCCCCCCGCTATCTCCCACACGGCGGCGCTACGGTGCAGTGCCCCCGGTGGGCGCGGCAGGCGCCTCAGGTCGGGGCAGCGTGCGCCACAGCACTACCAGCGCGCAGCACCACTGAACCAGGTAGAGCACCGTGCCCAGGGTATGCCACAGGCGCAGATCCTGCCGGGCCACGATGCGTGGCGCCACGCCAAACTGTGACACCAGCGCCAGCAGCAATCCACCGACTATAAAAACAATAGCTGCTCGCGCCCATGGATAGGGCGTTACAGACCCCTTTGGCCTTGAAATCATGAGCAGCACCATGCAGCAGGCCACCGACATCCAGGTTTGCGCGGCAAACAGGCGGGCGGCCATCCCGCCCGCCAGCGCAGGGCTGGGCAAATGTGCAAACAACAAGGGCACGACCAGAAACCCGATCGTCGTCAAGCTACCCCACCACAGGGCAGCCACCAGCACAGGCAAGCGCAGCGTCATGGTATTCAAGGCGTGCGCAGCGCTCAGACGTAGCTGACGCCCACGATTTCATAGCGGCGGATGCCACCGGGTGCCTGCACCTCGGCAGTATCGCCCTCTTCCTTGCCGATGAGCGCGCGGGCGATCGGGCTGCTGATGTTGATCAACCCCAGCTTGAGGTCAGCCTCGTCTTCGCCCACGATCTGGTAGGTGACGGCATCGCCAGACTCTTCATCTTCCAGCGCCACAGTGGCGCCAAACACCACACGGCCTTCGGCATCGATGCTGCTGGGGTCAATGATCTGCGCAGCCGACAGTTTGCCCTCGACCTCTTGGATACGGCCTTCGATAAAACCTTGGCGGTCTTTGGCAGCTTCGTACTCGGCGTTTTCGCTCAGGTCGCCCTGGGCACGGGCCTCGGCAATGGCCGCAATCACCGCTGGGCGGTCAACAGTTTTGAGACGGTGCAGCTCCGTTTTGAGCTTTTCAGCACCGCGCTTGGTAATCGGAATGGTGGCCATTTTTTCAGTCTCCACAAACTTCATGCACCGCGCAGGGCACGGCAAAATCCGCGTCGGGCACCCTCACGTGCCATTGCGACGCCCCAAAAGCAAACCGCCGCACGTTGCCGCGCGGCGGTGTTGATTCAGGCAGCAATTATGCCGCCTTTGGCATGGCTCAGGCCACGAGTTGGGCGTGCATTTCCTGTACGGAAATCACATCCAGCTGCTCCATGTGCTGCATACCTTCGACAGCCGCCTCCGCACCAAAAATGGTGGTGAAGGTGGTCACCCGCGCCAGCAACGAGCTGGTACGGATGGCACGCGAGTCAGCGATGGCATTGCGGCGCTCTTCCACCGTGTTGATGACCATGACAATCTCGTTGTTCTTGATCATGTCCACGATGTGCGGACGGCCTTCCGTCACCTTGTTGACCACCTTGACGGGCACACCAGCGGCCTCAATGGCAGCGGCAGTGCCTTTGGTAGCGACCAGCTCAAAGCCCAGGGCCACGAGCTGGCGGGCGATGTCCACGGCACGCGCCTTGTCGGCGTTCTTCACCGTCAGAAACACCTTGCCCGAGGTGGGCAGCTTGGTACCGGCGCCGAGCTGGCTCTTGACGAAGGCTTCACCGAAGGTTTTGCCCACACCCATCACTTCACCGGTGGACTTCATCTCGGGGCCGAGAATGGTGTCCACGCCGGGGAACTTGACGAAGGGGAACACGGCCTCTTTCACGCTGAAATACGGCGGTGTGACTTCCTTGGTGATACCTTGCGATGCCAGCGTCTGCCCGGCCATGCAGCGTGCAGCCACTTTGGCCAGCTGGATGCCCGTGGCCTTGCTGACAAATGGCACCGTGCGCGAGGCACGCGGGTTTACTTCGAGCACGTAAATCACGTCCTGGCCATCCACTTCTTGAATGGCGAACTGCACGTTCATCAGGCCCACCACCGACAGGCCCTCGGCCATGGCCGCCGTTTGGCGCTTGATCTCATCGACCGTGGCCTTGGACAGGTAGTACGGCGGCAGGGAGCAGGCCGAGTCGCCGCTGTGCACGCCAGCCTGCTCGATGTGCTCCATCACGCCACCGATGAAGGTGACGCCAGCCGAATCGCGCACGCAGTCCACATCGCACTCGATGGCGTTGGAGAGGAAGCGGTCCAGCAGCACGGGCGAGTCGTTGCTCACCTTCACGGCTTCGCGCATGTAGCGCTCCAGGTCGCGCTGCTCGTGGACGATTTCCATCGCGCGGCCACCCAGCACATAGCTGGGGCGCACCACCAAGGGGTAGCCCAGGGCAGCGGCTTTTTCCAGCGCATCGGCTTCAGTACGGGCGGTGGCGTTGGGCGGCTGCTTGAGGTTCAGGTCATGCAGCAGCTTTTGGAAACGCTCGCGGTCTTCGGCAGCATCGATCATGTCGGGGCTGGTGCCGATGATTGGCACGCCTTCGGCCTCCAGGCCCAGCGCCAGCTTCAGCGGGGTCTGGCCGCCGTACTGCACGATGACGCCCACGGGCTTTTCCTTGTCCACGATTTCCAGCACATCTTCCAGCGTGACCGGCTCGAAATACAGGCGGTCCGAGGTGTCGTAGTCGGTGGACACCGTTTCAGGGTTGCAGTTGACCATGATGGTTTCGTAACCGTCTTCGCGCATGGCCAAAGCGGCGTGCACGCAGCAGTAGTCAAACTCGATACCCTGGCCAATGCGGTTGGGGCCACCGCCCAGCACCATGATCTTTTTCTTGTCGGTGGGTTCGGCCTCGCACTCGTCCTCATAGGTCGAGTACAGGTAGGCCGTATCGGTAGCAAACTCGGCAGCGCAGGTGTCCACGCGCTTGTACACGGGGCGCACGTTCAGGGCGCGGCGCTGGTCGCGCACGGCCTTTTCAGTGGTTTTGAGCAGCTTGGCCAGGCGGCGATCCGAAAAGCCCTTTTGCTTGAGCGTGCGCAGCGTGGTGGCATCCAGTGCCGCCAGTGCGCCCTCGCCTTTGTCGGCGGCGAGTTGGTCAATGTCCAGCTCAATCTTCACGATCTGCTCGATCTGCACCAGGAACCAGCGGTCGATTTTGGTCAGCTCGAATACTTCGTCCACCGACAGGCCCATGGCAAACGCATCACCCACGTACCAGATGCGCTCAGGGCCGGGTTCGCCCAGCTCGCGCTCCAGCACTTCGCGGTCTTGCGTTTTTTCGTTCATGCCGTCCACGCCCACTTCCAGGCCGCGCAGGGCTTTCTGGAAGGATTCCTGGAAGGTACGGCCCATGGCCATGACCTCACCGACAGACTTCATCTGCGTGGTCAGGCGGCTGTCGGCGGTGGGGAACTTCTCAAAGGCAAAACGCGGAATCTTGGTGACCACGTAGTCAATGGAAGGCTCGAACGACGCTGGCGTGGCACCACCCGTGATGTCGTTGCGCAGCTCGTCCAGCGTATAGCCCACGGCCAGTTTGGCCGCCACCTTGGCAATCGGGAAACCCGTGGCCTTGGAAGCCAGCGCCGAGGAGCGCGAGACGCGCGGGTTCATCTCGATCACGACCATGCGGCCGTCCTTGGGGTTGATCGAGAACTGCACGTTGGAGCCGCCCGTGTCCACACCGATCTCGCGCAGCACCGCCAGGCTGGCATTGCGCATGACCTGGTATTCCTTGTCGGTCAGGGTCTGCGCAGGAGCCACAGTGATCGAGTCACCGGTGTGTACGCCCATGGGGTCGAGGTTTTCGATCGAGCAGATGATGATGCAGTTGTCCGCCTTGTCGCGCACCACTTCCATCTCGTACTCTTTCCAGCCCAGCAGCGACTCTTCGATCAGCAGCTCGTTGGTGGGCGAGGCCTCCAGGCCGCGCTTGCAGATGGTTTCAAACTCTTCGGGGTTGTAGGCAATGCCGCCACCCGTGCCGCCCAGCGTGAAGCTGGGGCGGATCACGGTGGGAAAACCCATTTCCTTTTGCACGGCCCAGGCTTCGTCCATGCTGTGGGCGATGCCAGAGCGCGCCGAGCCCAGACCAATTTTGGTCATGGCATCTTTGAACTTCAGGCGGTCTTCGGCCTTGTCGATGGCCTCGGGCGTGGCACCGATCAGTTCCACCTTGTACTTGTCGAGCACGCCGTGGTGCCACAGGTCGAGCGCGCAATTCAGCGCAGTCTGGCCGCCCATGGTGGGCAAGATGGCATCGGGGCGCTCTTTGGCGATGATCTTCTCGACCGTCTGCCAAGTGATGGGCTCGATGTAGGTGACGTCGGCGGTGGCCGGGTCGGTCATGATCGTGGCAGGGTTGCTGTTGATCAGGATGACCTTGTAGCCCTCTTCGCGCAGCGCCTTGCAGGCTTGCACGCCCGAGTAGTCGAACTCGCAGGCCTGGCCAATGATGATGGGGCCCGCGCCGATGATGAGGACGCTTTTGATGTCTGTGCGCTTTGGCATTATTTCTTCTCCTGGGCCGTGGCCATCAGGGCCGTGAAGCGGTCAAACAGGTAGGCAATGTCGTGCGGGCCGGGCGATGCTTCAGGGTGGCCCTGAAAGCTGAACGCGGGTTGGTCGGTGTGGGCCAGGCCCTGCAACGTGCCATCAAACAGGCTCACATGCGTGGCGCGCAGGTGGGCGGGCAGCGAGTCTTTGTCTACCGCAAAACCGTGGTTCTGGCTGGTGATGCTGACGCGCCCCGTGTCCAGGTCTTTGACCGGGTGGTTGGCACCGTGGTGGCCATGGCCCATCTTGAAGGTCTTGGCACCAGCGGCCAGCGCCATGATCTGGTGGCCCAGACAAATACCGAAGGTGGGAATGCCTGTGGCCACCAGCTCGCGTGCAGCGGCAATGGCGTAGTCGCAAGGCTGCGGGTCGCCGGGGCCGTTGGACAGGAAGACGCCGTCGGGTTGCAATGCCAGCACCTGCGCCGCAGGTGTTTGCGCGGGCACCACGGTGACTTTGCAGCCACGCTCGGCCAGCATGCGCAGGATGTTGAACTTGATGCCGAAGTCGTAAGCCACCACGTGAAAACGCGGTGCAGCTTGTTCACCGTAGCCGCTGCCCAGCTTCCACTCGGTCTGGTTCCAGACGTAGGACTGCTGCGTGGACACCACCTTGGCCAAGTCCAGGCCCACCATGGCGGGCGCCGTGCGCGCAGCCGCCAGGGCCTGGTCGATATGCGCTTGCGACACGGCCTGGCCCGCAGGCAGGCCCAGGATGCAGCCGTTTTGCGCCCCTTTGGCACGCAGCAGGCGCGTGAGCTGGCGGGTGTCGATGTTGGCAATGGCCACCGTGTTCTCGCGCACCAGGTACTGCGAGAGCGTTTCAGTGGAGCGGAAGTTGCTGGCGAGCAAGGGCAGGTCTTTGATGATCAAACCTGCGGCATGGACTTTATGGGCTTCGACGTCCTCGGTATTGACCCCATAGTTGCCAATGTGCGGATACGTGAGCGTCACGATCTGCTGGCAGTAGCTGGGGTCAGTGAGGACTTCCTGGTAGCCGGTCATGGCGGTGTTGAACACCACCTCGCCGACGGTGGTGCCGGTGGCACCAATCGAATTGCCGATAAAGACCGTGCCGTCTGCGAGCGCCAGAATGGCGGGCGGGAAATTTCCCTGTAGAGACAAAAGCACTGGGTTCTCCGGGTTGGTTACGGTTACGCCCAGCGGAGCAAGAGAGAAGTCTCTTGCAAAAGCTTTTGTGGGATTAGGCTTGAAGCTGCGCTAGGCGTATGAGGGTGCGGGAAAGCCGCCCATTATAGCCAGCGGCAGCCGCCTGGCGCCGCCTTCACCCGGGAAAACCCGGGTTCCCAGTGGGACTGCGCTGGCTCTCAAACGGCGCTGATGGCGCTGGCGTGCAGACAAATCGCCGCCGCCGCCGCCACGTTGAGCGACTCCTCGCCCCCTGGCTGGCCAATGCGCACCGCCCGCTGTGCGCGCGCGGCCACGGCCTGGCCCACGCCCTGCCCTTCGTGGCCCATGGCCCAGGCGCAAGGCCAGGGCAGGCGCTGCTGCTGGATCAAATCGCCCTGGTGCGAGCTGGTGACGATGAGCGGCACTTGCAGGGCATCGAGCAGCGCGGGCTCGGCGGACTCGATCAGGCACAGGCCAAAGTGCGCGCCCATGCCCGCGCGCAGCACCTTGGGCGCCCACAGCGCTGCCGTGCCTTTGAGCGCCAGCACCTGGCCAAAGCCAAAAGCCGCCGCGCTGCGCAAAATCGACCCTACATTGCCCGCGTCCTGCACCCGGTCGAGCACCACCGTGGCCGCATCGGGCAGCAGCGCAGGCGGCGCGGGCAGTTCCACCACGTAGCCCATTTGCGCGGGCGACTCCAGGCCGCTGATGTCGGCGAACAGGGCATCGGCCAGAACTATGATTTTGATAGCTGTTTGCGCATACTGGGCGGGCGCCTGAGGCCAAAAAGACTCTGAAAAAACAGCCACTGCGGGCACCAGGCCACGCGCCAGCGCAGCGCGGCACAGGTGGTCGCCCTCCAGCCACACCCGGCCCTGCTTGCGGTAGGCCGTGCTGTCTTGGGCCAGACGGCGCAGGTCTTTGACGAAAGCGTTGTCGCGCGACTGGATATGGGTGATGGGGGCAGATGTCATGCGGGGCTCTCGTGCCGGTGTAAAAGCTGCGCCACGGGCGCGAAGGTGCTGCGGTGCAGCGGGCTAGCGCCGTGCGCGCGCAGTGCGGCCAGGTGGGCTGCCGTGCCGTAGCCCTTGTGCCCGGCAAAACCGTATTCAGGGTACTGGGCATGCACCTGCGCGCACCAGCGGTCGCGGTGCACCTTGGCCAGGATGGAGGCCGCCGAAATGGCGGGCACCAGCGCATCGCCCTTGACAATGGCTTCGGCGGGCACATCGATCACGGGCAGCCGGTTGCCATCGACCAGCACCATCACCGGCTTGAGTCGCAGGCCCAGCACCGCGCGGCGCATGGCCAGGAGCGTGGCTTGCAGGATGTTGAGGCGGTCAATTTCTTCGACGCTGGCTTCGGCAATGCTGCAACACAGCGCTTTGGCACGGATTTCATCGAACAGCGCCTCGCGCCGGGCGGCGGTGAGCTTTTTGGAGTCGGCCAGGCCGGCAATCGGGTGCAGGTCGTCGAGGATGACGGCAGCGGCCACCACCGGCCCGGCCAGCGGGCCCCGGCCCGCCTCGTCCACTCCAGCGATCAGACCCGGTGGGTGCCATTGCAGGCAATGCTGTTCAGGCAGTGAGAACTTTGCGGATCGCATCGGCGGCCAATTGGGGGGTGTTGCGCCGCAGGCTGTGGTGCAGCGCGGCAAAGCGCTGGTGCAGCGCGGAAATACGTTCAGGCTGGTGCTGTCGGGCAGCAAACCAGTCAAGCACAGCGGCGCTCAAGGCCTGCGGCGTGGCGGCATCCTGGAGCAGTTCGGGCACGACGAAATCGCCGCACAGGATATTGGGCAGTCCCACCCAGGGTTGCAATTGCTTGCGCCGCATCAGGCGCCAGCTCCAGGGGTGCATGCGGTAGCTGATGACCATGGGGCGCTTGAACAGCGCGGCCTCCAGCGTGGCCGTGCCACTGGCAATCAGCGTCACGTCACAGGCGGCCAGCACGGTGTGCGACTGCCCGGCCACGATGGTCAGGGCATCGCCCAGGCCGCAGTCGTGCGCCATGCGCTTGAGGCGCTCATGCAATGCGGGCACCGCAGGGACTATCATTTTGATAGCTGGAAGCGCGTGCCGAATAAGGGCTGCAGCCTGAAAAAATCCTGGTGCGATGTACTGCACCTCGGCAGAACGGCTGCCCGGCAAAATGGCCAGCACCGGCTCGCCCTCGGCCAGGCCCAGGCGGGCGCGGGCGGCTGTGCGGTCAGGCTCCAAAGGAATCACGCCCGCCAGCGGGTGGCCAACGTAAGTGGCGGCAATGCCGTGGCCTGCCAGCAGCTCGGGCTCGAACGGGAAGATGCACAGCACATGGTCGGCTGCGCGGCGTATCTTCTCGATGCGCTCGGCACGCCAGGCCCAGATGGACGGGCAGACGAAATGCACGGTCTTGATGCCCGAAGCACGCAGGTCCGCTTCCAGGCCCAGGTTGAAGTCGGGCGCATCGACGCCGATGAACACGTCGGGCTTGTCTTGCAGCAGGCGCGCGCGCAGCTTTTTGCGGATACCGATGATTTCAGCCAGGCGACGCAGCAGTTCAAAGCTGTAGCCGTGGACGGCCAGCTTCTCGCTGGGCCACCAGGCGTCAAAGCCGCGCTGGGCCATCTGCGCGCCGCCAATGCCGCCGCTGGGCAGGCCCGGCCACAGGTCTTGCAGGCCATCGAGCAGCAAGCCCGCGAGCAGATCGCCCGAGGTCTCGCCCGCCACCATCGCGACGCGGGGGGTGTGGTTTGGCATGGTGCGCTCTCAGCG
>NZ_JAQUAL010000069.1:1752-16157 GCF_028687295.1 Simplicispira sp. | reverse complement strand
GACGAGGGAGACGGGGCAGGGCCGGTTGCCATAGCGGCGGAAGCGATAACACTGAGGGCGATGAAAGCAAGGGATTTCATGACTGTTCCTTCAAGATGTGGACTCAACACTGGCAGCTTCCGCAGCGAATCTGCGAAGGCGGCCGACCTTGACAGGACGCTGGCTGGAACACTGTGCCGGGGTTGCCGGTCAGGGCCTGTTGGCGTTCTGTCTGGGTTCAGTGTCTGTCTGTTGCGGCGCGCTGCACATACCTAGTGCGCGCTAGCCCCATCGTGTGAGGTGCTGGCGGGGTGGGCCATCCGGCCAGAGTGCAGCGGGGTGCCAGACTGGTGCACAAGCTGCGCTAGGAATACGGGCGATTCAGTGGTAGTGTCATTTTGTAAGCATTGCAACGCTTGCAAATCGCTACCGAACGGTGTGGATGTTTGCTGCTGTTTCTTTTAGTGTGGCATCCAGCGGTCAAGCCGCCCCCATCGTGCATGTGTGCCGCATGCCCCCTGAGAGTTGTGTATTTCGGCACCACTGGAGGATGTATGGTCAGAAATGAAAGCGCACAGGTCACGGCAGAGCCCATCTGCGCACCGCAGGCACGGGGCCTGGGAGAAGAAGGTCACTTCGGCATGTATTCCCACCCGCCCTCGGTGTGGCCTGACTTCCTGACGGGGCAGGCCGAGCGCCCGGTGCGTGTGTTGCTGGTGGACGACGATGCCCATATCCGCAGAATCATTGCGCAAGACCTGATGGCCGACCCGCGTACCTTGGTAGTGGCCCAGGCCGCCAGCGTGCGCGAGGGCCGCAAAGCCATCAAACAGCACGAGTTTGACGTGATGCTGGTGGACTTGAACCTGGGCGACGGCGAGGGCCTGGAGCTGCTGGACTACATGAAAACCGCCCGCCCGTCGGCAGAGGCCGTGGTGGTGTCCATCATGGAAAACGACGAAAAAGTGCTGCGCGCCTTTGAGCTGGGTGCAGTGGGCTTTTGGGTCAAGAACTCCTGGTTTGGCAACTATGCGCAGGCCGTGCTGCAAGTGGCCAATGGGGGTGCCTCCATCACGCCCCTGCTGGCGCGGCGCTTGTTGCAGCGCTTTGAGCAAGCCAACGGCCACACCGCCAAGCGCCGAGCGCCCGACGAGGCCGAGCGCCTGTCCGCCCGCGAAAAAGAAGTGCTGCGCATGGTGGCCAGCGGTTACACCAGTACCGAAATTGGCACCCGTTTGCTCATCAGCACCATGACCGTGAACACCCACGTCAGAAACATTTACCGCAAGCTGCAGGTGCGGACACGGGCCCAGGCGGTGCGATTTGCATCACTCCGGGGCCTTTTTTAACCCCGTCGCATGGTTTGTTGCCATGTTTCGCACCCACCCACCCCGTTTTGCGCTGGCCAGCGTGGCCATCTGGAGCGCCCTGTGCCTGTTGACCCTGGTCATCGTGTGGCGGTGCTGGTCGCAGAGCACGCCCAGCCTGCGCTACCTCTCCATCATCGAGATAGCGCTGACCGTCAGCCTGGGCGCACTCTTGTGGATGCACCTGCCCCGGGCTTTGCAGTGGCAACCACGCCGCAGCGTGCGCCCCAGCCCTGAGCTGCAAGCCGAGCGCAAGCGCATCGCGCGCGATTTGCACGACCACGTGGGCTCACAACTGGTCGGCGCCATGGCCTTGCTGGACGCTGCCGTGCCTGCCCAGGCGCAGGCCCTGCGGGCGCTGGAGCAGTGCCTGCTGGACTTGCGTCTGGTGGTCGATTCCATGGACGGCAACGACGAATCGCTCCCCGAGCGCCTGGCGCGCCTGCGCCACCGCATGCAGCCCGTGCTGGAGCGCCAGGGCATACAGGTGGTGTGGGACGTGGACTGCCCAAGCGATGCCACGCCGCCCGGCGGTGAGCGCGCCGCACACCTGGCGTGCATTGCCCAGGAGGCGCTGAGCAATGTGCTGCAACATTCCGGTGCCACGCAGGTGCAGGTGCGCATGGTGCATGTGCCCGACAGGGGCCATTGGCAGCTGGACATCAGCGACAACGGCACGGGCTTGCCCACCGAACTGGCGTGGAGTTCCTGGGGCAGGGGGCTGACGGGCATGCAAGAGCGCGCAAAACTGGCCCGGGGCCGCCTGCATCTGCTGCGCCCGCAGCGCGGCGGCACCTG
This sequence comes from Simplicispira sp., assembly GCF_028687295.1. Lineage (NCBI taxonomy): Bacteria > Pseudomonadati > Pseudomonadota > Betaproteobacteria > Burkholderiales > Comamonadaceae > Simplicispira > Simplicispira sp. Next base: position 14,013 of record NZ_JAQUAL010000069.1, on the reverse strand, counting down.
CGTGCGCATCGTGCTGCCTTGCGCCGACAGCGCCAGCCCAGGGCATTCACCGTGACTGACAATTTGAGCCAAAACAGGCGCTAAAGCCCGCCAGTAGTGCGCTATAAGCTATCAAAAAAGTAGTGTTTTGGGGTGCTGGCAACGGCCCTGTGCGGGCTGTTTGCCACCCTGCCTGTGGCAAACTTGCCCGCTTCTCCTGACCATGTGCCGTGGGGCACCAGAGCAATGCAAAAAATCATCGGACAGATTGCCGCAGAAATCCGCGTCAGCGCGCAGCAGGTGCAGGCCGCCGTGGAGCTGCTCGACAGCGGCGCCACCGTTCCCTTCATCGCCCGCTACCGCAAGGAAGCCACCCAAGGGCTGGACGACATCCAGCTGCGCGAAGTCGAGGCGCGCCTGTCGTACCTGCGCGAGCTGCAAGACCGGCGCGTGGCCGTGCTCAAAGCCATCGACGAGCAGGGCAAGCTCACCGACGTGCTGCGCGCAGCCATCGCTGCCGCTGCCACCAAGCAAGAGCTGGAGGACATCTACCTGCCCTTCAAGCAAAAGCGCCGCACCAAAGGCCAGATCGCCCGCGAGGCTGGTATCGAGCCGCTGGCCGACAAGCTGTTTGCCGACCCCACGCTGGTGCCCGCCACCGAAGCCGTGGCCTTTTTGCGCCCGCCCGAGGTGCTGGATGACGGCAAACCGGGGCCGGATTTCTCCACCGTGGCGGCGGTGCTCGACGGTGTGCGCGACATCCTCTCCGAGCGCTGGGCCGAAGACGCCGTGCTGGTGCAATCCTTGCGCGAGTGGCTGTGGGCTGAGGGCTTGCTGCGCAGCAAAAAGGTGGAAAGCAAAAACGAAGCCGACCCTGAAGTGGCCAAGTTCCGTGATTACTTTGACTACGACGAACCCATTGGCCGCGTGCCCTCGCACCGGGCGCTGGCCGTGTTCCGGGGCCGCGCACTGGAGATGCTGGATGCCAAGCTGGTGCTGCCCGTCGAGCCCGAACCCGGCCAGCCCAGCATCGCCGAGGGCAAGATCGCCCTGCACCTGGGCTGGAGCCACGCGGGCCGCGCCGCCGACGACCTGATCCGCAAATGCGTGGCCTGGACGTGGCGCGTCAAGCTCAGCCTGTCCACCGAGCGCGACCTGTTCGCCCGCCTGCGCGAAGAGGCGGAAAAAGTCGCCATCAAGGTGTTTGCCGACAACCTGCGCGATTTGCTGCTGGCCGCCCCGGCAGGCCCGCGCGTGGTGATGGGGCTGGACCCCGGCATCCGCACCGGCGTGAAAGTGGCCGTGGTGGACGCTACCGGCAAGCTGGTGGACACCGCCACCGTTTATCCGCACGAGCCGCGCAAGGACTGGGACGGCGCCCTGCACACACTGGCCAAGCTGTGCGACAAGCACGGCGTCAACCTGATTGCCATCGGCAACGGCACCGCCAGCCGCGAAACCGACAAACTCGCCGCTGACCTCATCAAATTAATGGCAAAAGCGGCGGAAAGCCACGCGGATCAAGCGCGAGAAGCTATCGAAAAGATAGTGGTCAGCGAGGCCGGTGCCTCCGTGTACAGCGCCAGCGAATACGCCAGCCAGGAGATGCCCGATGTGGACGTGAGCCTGCGCGGCGCCGCCAGCATTGCCCGGCGCCTGCAAGACCCGCTGGCCGAGCTGGTGAAGATCGACCCCAAGAGCATCGGCGTGGGCCAGTACCAGCACGACGTGAACCAGAGCGAACTGGCGCGCACGCTGGGCACGGTGGTGGAAGACTGCGTGAACTCCGTGGGCGTGGACTTGAACACGGCCAGCGTGCCGCTGCTCTCGCGCGTGTCGGGCCTCTCGGGCAGCGTGGCCAAGGCGGTGGTGCGCTGGCGCGAAGCCAACGGTGCCTTCAAAACCCGCAAGCAGCTGCTGGAAGTGGCGGGCCTGGGCGCCAAAACCTTTGAGCAAAGCGCTGGTTTCTTGCGCATCCGGGGCGGCGACAACCCGCTGGACATGACCGGCGTTCACCCCGAAACCTACCCGGTGGTGGAGCAAATCATCGCCAAAACCGGCAAGCCTGTGGCCGAGCTGATGGGCCGCGCCGACATGCTCAAAACCCTGCAACCGGCGCTGTTTGCCAACGAGAAATTTGGCGTCATCACTGTCCAGGACATCCTGGCCGAACTGGAAAAGCCGGGCCGTGACCCGCGCCCCGACTTCAAGGTGGCGCGCTTCAACGACAGCGTGCAAGACATCAAAGACCTGAAGGAAGGCATGGTGCTGGAGGGCACGGTGAGCAACGTGGCGCAGTTTGGCGCCTTCATTGACCTGGGCGTACACCAGGACGGGCTGGTACACGTGAGCCAGCTGGCGCACAAGTTTGTCAGCGACGCGCGCGAGGTGGTCAAGACTGGCGACATCGTCAAAGTGAAGGTGCTGGAGGTGGATGTGCCGCGCAAACGCATCAGCCTGACCATGAAGCTCGACGCCGCCCCGGCCCGGCGTGACGGCCCGCGCGACAACCGCTTTGAAGGCGCAGGCCGCAGCCAGCAAGCGCCGCGCCGCACGCCCGAGGCACCCGTGGCTTCGAGCATGGCCGCTGCGTTTGCCAAATTGCAAACCAAGGGGCGCTGAGCGCGCCCGAAAAAAGGCCTATTGATGTTGACGCCAGAATTTGTACAAGCGCTACTGACCGATTTGGAATCGGACTGCATCGAACGCACTACCTCGACCAGCAACACCGACAAGTTCGCCCAGGCCATTTGTGCGTTCGGCAACGACTATCCAGGCCACCGGCAGCCTGGGTACCTCATCGTGGGTGCAAACGACGATGGCACCCCTTGTGGTTTGGACGTGACCGACGAGTTATTGCGCAATCTGGCTGCCATCCGCGCAGATGGCAATGTGCTTCCACCGCCAGCCATGACCGTCGAAAAAGTGGTGCTGTCCACCGGAGACGTTGCAGTGGTGATTGTGCAGCCCTCCACGGTTCCACCTATTCGCTACAAAGGCCGCGTTTATATTCGTACTGGGCCACGTAAAAGTATTGCCAACGAACAGGAAGAGCGCATTCTTTCGGAGCGCCGGGCCAGCCTGGTTACCACCTTCGATGCCCACCCGGTACCTGAAGCGACGCTGACCGACCTGACGATGCGGTTGTTCGATGAATATCGAATGCAAACCGTCGATTCCGACACCATTGCAGCCAACCACCGCACCACGGAGGAGAAGTTGGCGTCGCTGCGCTGCTACGACCTCACCGCTGGCAGGCCCACGGTGGCAGGGCTCTTGCTGTTTGGCTCCAATGCGCGCTATTTTTTGCCCGGTGCTTACGTCCAGTTCTTGAAATTTCCTGGCCATGGAATGACGGAGCGCCCAGACGATGAAAGCGAGGTTTCCGGAGACTTGCGCACCGTGGTGGAAACCATGCGGCAAAAAATCATGGCTTACAACCCGGTTCGCTCCTTGCAAGGAGAAGGGTTTCAAGATCGCTCTGGGGCTGATTACCCTGAGTGGGCATTGCGCGAGTTGTTTCACAACGCCATCATCCACCGCGACTACCAGTCCAACACCCCTGTGCGTTTTTACTGGTTTGCTGACCGCATCGAGATCCAAAGTGCAGGCGGCCTTTATGGCGAAGTGACCCCCGCAACCTTGACGCGGCGCAACAGCTACCGCAACCCTGTGTTGGCTGAAGCCATGAAGTCGATGAACTATGTCAACCGTTACGGCTACGGGATTCAGCGGGCACAAGATCTCTTGGCAGCCAACGGCAATCCACCTGCCGAATTTGAGATTGACGACAAAGTGTTCCTCGTCACCATCCGCAGGAGATCCTCATGAAAAGCGTTGCCTTTTTCAACAACAAAGGTGGCGTGGGCAAAACTTCGCTTATCTATCACTTGGCGTGGATGTTTGCCGAGCGTGGCGTCAACGTGCTGGCGGTGGATCTGGATCCACAAGCTAACCTTACCTCCATGTTTCTGGACGAGGAACGGCTCGAAGAACTTTGGCCCGATGGTGAGCACCCGGAAACGGTATACGGCTCCATACAGCCGATATTGCGTGGCATTGGTGATATTGCAATGCCTCACGTTGAAAAACTGGCACCCACACTGGGGCTCATACCGGGTGACTTGGGTTTATCACGCTTTGAAGACAAGCTCTCTGATGCATGGCCGCGCTGCCACAACCGCGACGAGGCAGCCTTTCGCACTATGACTGCATTCCATCGAATGGTTTTGCAAGGGGCGCAGTGGGGGGCTGACATTGCTTTGATTGACGTTGGCCCCAATCTCGGTGCCATCAACCGCGCAGCACTGATTGCATCAGACCAAGTAGTCGTGCCATTGGGAGCAGACTTGTTTTCGTTGCAAGGGCTGAAAAACCTCGGGCCAACCCTTCGCGAATGGCGGCAAACTTGGAAAGAGCTGGTACCAAAGGCACCTGTGGGCCTAGCGACGCCAACAGGCCAAATGCAACCCATTGGCTACGTGGTGAGCCAGCACGGTATCCGGGAGAGTCGGCCCGTCAAGTCTTATCAGCGTTGGGTTGATCGCATTCCATCGGTATATCGGGAGGCTGTACTGAATGAGTCTGCGTCCAAAGTACCCAGGCCTTCGTCAGACCCTTACGCTCTGGCCTTGCTCAAACACTACCGCAGCCTGATGCCCATGGCCATGGATGCGCGCAAACCCATGTTCGCCTTGCGCGCTGCTGACGGTGCTATTGGTTCCCACATTGAGGCCGTGCGTGCCTGCTACGACGACTTTTCTCAATTGGCCCAGAAAGTGGCTAATCATGCTGGCCTGGCTCTTGGCTAGTTGTTAGAAATTTCGTTTTACAAACTCACGTCCCCATGGATCTGAACGCCCTGTTGGCCACGCCCCTTGCGCTGCCCAGCCAGCCGCGCGCGGTGGCATTGCTGATGAACGAGCTGGCGCACGACGAGCCCAATCTGCGCCGTGCCAACCAGCTGTTTGGCACCGACCCGGCGCTGGCGGCGCGCCTGCTGGAGCAGGCCAATGGTGATGGCTTTGCCCTCTCGGGCCAGATCGCCGGTATCTCCGAGGCGCTGGCGCTGCTGGACGTGGCGCAGCTGCGTGCGCTGGTGCGCAGCGCGCCGCTGGGCACCACCTCGCGCTCGGTGCCGGGCATGAACATGCAGCAGTTTTGGCGCTACAGCCGCAACACCGCCAAGCTGGCCCGATCCCTGGCGGGCAGCGTGCAGCAAAGCCAGGTGGCGGCCTACACCGCAGGCCTGCTGCACGCGCTGGGCGAGCTGATCATCCACCTGGCGCACCCGGACAAGGTGCAGTCGCTCAACACACTGGTATCCCCGCTGGACGTGCGCCGTGGCAAGGTGGAGCAGCGCATTTTTGGCTTTGGCTACGGCACCGTCAGCGCGGCCCTGGCCCGGCGCTGGCATTTGCCCCAGGCGGTGGTGGACGCGCTGCACCACCAGCACGCCCCTTTTGACAACCACGCCTACGAGCCTTTGGCAGGCGTGCTGCACCTGGCCTCGTGGCGGGCCCGTGCGCGCGAGGCCGGTTGGGGCGACAAGGAGATGGCGGTGACGTTTCCCGGCGAAGTCGGGCTGGTGCTGGGGCTGGACATCGACATGGTGTTGCAGCAAGACCCCATCGACTGGCTGGCCCGCCCCGAACCCGAAGACGCCTGGTAAACGCCCGGCGAATGGGCGCTGCGCGGCCGCAGTAGATTCTTTATTGCAATATTTCAACTATTGTTGAATAATTGCTGAATGGAAAAAACCACTGCTACCACTGTGTTTGAGTCGCTGGCTTCAGGCGTGCGCCTGGATGTGTTTCGCCTGCTGGTGCGCCAAGGCCCCGAGGGCCTGGTGGCGGGCGAGATTGCGGCGGAACTGGAGCTTCCGCCCACCAATTTGTCGTTTCACCTGAAGGCGCTGACGCAGGCGGGTTTGCTCACCGTGGTGCAAGAGGGGCGCTACCAGCGCTACCGCGCCAACATCGCCCTGATGACCGAGCTGATCGCCTACCTCACCGCAGAGTGCTGTGCTGGCAACCCCAGCCTGTGCCTGGGCAGTGATGCCCCGGTGGCTTGTACCGGCGCCTGAGTTCGCCACAACACCCCATTTCTTACTCCCCCCAACGGACTGGCACCATGCTCAACGTTCTGTTTCTTTGCACCCACAACGCGGCCCGCAGCATCCTGGCCGAGGCCTTGTTGAACCACCTGGCCGCTCAGGAAGAGGTGCCGCGTTTTCGCGCGTATTCCGCAGGCAGCAGTCCGCGTGAGCACCAGCAGCCCCACCCCCTGGCACTGCAAACGCTGGCCCATGCAGGCATCTCCACGCAAGGACTGCGCAGCAAAAGCTGGGACGAGTTTGCTGCCCCCGGCGCCCCGCACATGGACGTGGTGATCACCGTGTGTGACAACGCTGCGGGCGAGGTGTGCCCTGTCTGGCCCGGCCACCCGGCCACGGCGCACTGGGGCTATGCCGATCCCTCGGAGGGCAATTTGTCCGAAGCGCAGCAGCGCGACGCTTTTCGGCAAACGCTGCACGCCATGGGCAAGCGCCTGGAGCTGCTGCTGAGCCTGCCCACCGACAAACTGCACAAAGCGCTGTTGCAAGACACGGTTCGCACCCTGGCCACGCCGTAGCCCGGGCTACTGCGCCATCCCCTCCATTTTTTGTTCCACCGAAAGGTCACACCATGTCCACCATTGAAATTTTTGATCCGGCCCTGTGTTGCAGCACCGGCGTTTGCGGCGTCGAAGTGGACCAGCAGTTGGTCAACGCTGCCGCTGATGTGGACTGGGCGCGCCAAAACGGCGCCCAGATCGAGCGCTTTAACCTGGCGCAGCAGCCCATGGCATTTGCTGACAACGTCCAGGTCAAGGCCATGCTGCAACGCTCGGGCCAGGAGGCTTTGCCACTGACGCTGGTCGATGGCGAAGTGGCCTTGGCCGGGCGCTACCCCACCCGTACCCAGCTGGCGCGCTGGGCTGGATTGGCCGAACCCGCTCCAGCAGCCCCTGCTGTGGGTGCTTGCTGCACGCCCCCTGAAACCGCTGCCGAGCCCCGCACGGGCGGCTGCTGTGGTGGCAGCACTGGCAGCACTGGCAGCACTGGCAGCCGCTGCTGCTGACGCGGCGCACCCAGATCGCACTGTTTGAAAGGCTTTCCCATGCAGTTTCTCGACAACGCCCCGCGTTTTTTGTTTTTTACCGGCAAGGGCGGCGTGGGAAAAACCTCGCTGGCCTGCGCTGCGGCGGTGCAGTTGGCGGCGCAGGGCCAGCGCGTGCTGCTGGTCAGCACCGACCCGGCCTCCAATGTGGGGCAGGTGTTTGGCCTGCCCATTGGCAACCAGATCACAGCCATCCCCGAGGTGCCCCGCCTGTGGGCGTTGGAGATTGATCCCCAGGCCGCCGCCCAGGGCTACCGCGACCGCATCGTTGGCCCGGTGCGCGGCGTGCTGCCCGACGACGTGGTCAAAGGCATTGAAGAGCAGCTCTCGGGGGCCTGCACCACCGAGATTGCTGCCTTTGACGAGTTCACCGCGCTGCTGACCGATGGCAGTCTGGATGCGCGCTACGACCACATCCTGTTCGACACCGCGCCCACGGGCCACACCATCCGGCTGTTGCAGCTGCCGGGCGCGTGGAGCGGTTTTTTAGAGGCCGGCAAGGGCGATGCGTCTTGCCTGGGGCCGCTGGCCGGGCTGGAGAAGCAGCGCAGCCAATACCAGGCCGCAGTGGCCGCGTTGGCCGATGGCGAGCGCACCCGGCTCGTACTGGTGGCGCGGGCACAGCCCTCATCGCTGCGCGAAGCCGCCCGCACCCACGACGAGCTGCACGCCATTGGACTGGGCCAGCAGCATCTGGTGGTCAACGGGGTGTTGGCGCCCGAAGAGGCCGCGCACGACCCGCTGGCCGCTGCCATCTGCCAGCGCGAGCAGGCCATGCTGGCGGCCATGCCCGCTGCCTTGCAGGCGCTGCCCACCGATGTGATTGCGCTCAAGCCGTTCAATCTGGTCGGGCTCGATGCCTTGCGCCAACTGCTGGTGCCTGCCACCCCGGCCACCCCGCAGGCCGCTGCTGCCGATGCCTTGCCCCAGGCGGCCATTGCTGCGCCGCGTTTGTCTGATTTGGTCGACGCCATTGCCGCCGACGGCCATGGCCTGGTCATGCTGATGGGCAAGGGCGGTGTGGGCAAAACCACGCTGGCTGCTGCGCTGGCCGTGGCGCTGGCGCAGCGTGGTCTGCCGGTTCACCTGACTACTTCAGACCCGGCAGCGCATTTGGTCGAAACCCTGGGTGGTGCGCTGGAGCACCTGACCGTGAGCCGCATCGACCCCCATGAAGTGACCCAGCGCTACCGCGAAAAAGTACTGGCCAGCAAGGGCGCCCAGCTTGATGCGGCGGGCCGGGCGTTGCTGGAGGAAGACCTGCGCTCGCCCTGCACCGAAGAAATCGCCGTGTTCCAGGCTTTTTCGCGCGTGATCCGCGAGGCGGGCAAGAAATTTGTGGTGATGGACACCGCGCCCACCGGCCACACCCTGCTGCTGCTGGACGCCACGGGCGCCTACCACCGCGACATCGTGCGCCAGATGGGCAGCACGGGCGTTCACTTCACCACGCCGATGATGCAGCTGCAAGACCCGAAGCAAACCAAGGTGTTGTTGGTCACGCTGGCCGAAACCACGCCCGTGCTGGAAGCGGCGCACCTGCAAGAAGACCTGCGCCGCGCGGGCATTGCGCCCTGGGCCTGGGTCGTCAATAACAGCGTGGCAGCGGCCCACGTCAGTTCGCCACTGCTGCGCCAGCGCGCGCGCAATGAGCTGCGCGAGATCGACGCCGTGGCCACACAGCACGCCATGCGCTATGCCGTAGTGCCCCTGCTGGCACAGGAGCCCGTGGGTGTGCCGCGCCTGCTGGCGCTGGCCAGTGCCGATATTTCTTCTTCCGGAGTCTGATATGGGTTTGTTTGAACGCTACCTGACCGTGTGGGTCGGGTTGGGGATTTTGGCGGGCGTGGGCTTGGGCCTGTGGGTGCCGGGGGCCTTCCAGGCCATCGCGGCGCTGGAATACGCCCAGGTCAACTTGGTGGTGGCCGTGTTCATCTGGGTGATGATTTACCCGATGATGATCCAGATCGACTGGGCTGCCGTCAAAGACGTGGGCAAAAAGCCGCAAGGGCTGGCGCTGACGCTGGTGGTCAACTGGCTCATCAAGCCCTTCACCATGGCGGCGTTGGCCGTGCTGTTTTTTCAGTATGTGTTTGCGCCGTGGGTCGATCCGCAGTCGGCCAGCGAGTACATCGCCGGCATGATTTTGCTGGGCGTGGCGCCGTGTACGGCCATGGTGTTTGTCTGGAGCCAGCTGGTCAAGGGCGATGCCAATTACACGCTGGTGCAGGTGTCGGTCAACGATCTGATCATGGTGGTGGCGTTTGCGCCCATTGCCGCCTTTTTGCTTGGCGTGACCAACGTGACCGTGCCCTGGCAGACGCTGGTGCTTTCCACGGTGCTGTACGTGGTGCTGCCGCTGGCGGCGGGCATGGCCACGCGCCATGCGTTGCAGCGGCGATCGAGCCACGCGGTGGCCGATGTGGTGGCGCGCATCAAGCCGTGGTCAATCACGGGGCTGATTGCCACGGTGGTGCTGCTGTTTGGTTTTCAGGCGGGCACCATCGTGGCCAAGCCGCTGGTGATTGCCATGATTGCCGTGCCGCTCATCGCGCAAAGCTATGGCATCTTTTTCATCAGTTGGTGGGGCGCGCGCTGGCTCAAGCTGCCGCACAACGTGGCCGGGCCGGCCTGCCTGATCGGCACGTCCAACTTCTTTGAACTGGCGGTGGCGGTGGCGATTTCGCTGTTCGGCCTGAACTCGGGCGCGGCGCTGGCCACCGTGGTGGGCGTGCTGGTAGAAGTGCCGGTGATGCTGTCGCTGGTGGCCTTGGTCAACGCCTGGAATCCGCAAAAATCGACCCTCAACCCTTGATTGGATGACTCTATGACCGACGACATCACCATCTACCACAACCCGAAATGCGGCACCTCGCGCAACACGCTGGCGCTGATTCGCCACTGCGGCATCGAGCCTACCGTGATCGAGTACCTGAAAACCCCGCCCAGCCGCGCCGAGTTGCAGGCACTGATTGCGCGCATGGATTGCCCGGTGCGCGAGGTGCTGCGGCAAAAAGGCACGCCCTACGACGAGCTGGACCTGGGCAACCCGCGCTGGACGCCCGATGAACTGCTGGACTTCATCGCGCAGCACCCCATCTTGCTGAACCGGCCCATCGTGGCCACGCCCCAGGGCGTGCGCCTGTGCCGCCCCAGCGAGGCCGTGCTGGCGCTGCTGCCCCAGCCCCTGCCCAGTCCGTTCACCAAGGAAGACGGTGAAGTGGTGGGAATCTCCTGAAATTTGACGTGAAAATTGGCCCTGGCGCCCGCTGGTAAAGCGCTATTTGCTATTTATTTAGTAGCAAAAATGGATTGTGGGGTGGCAGCCCGGTATGTTGCGGATTTGCAGCAAAAAAATAAAAACTTTTTGTGTTGAATCAACTGATTCATAAAATCAGACAAGGGTTTTCCCTTAATTTTTAATTCTCTGGTCGTCCGCGTGGCCGTTTTCCTGTGTTGCGCTTGTGGCTTTTGGCGCAATGGGGGCGCCAACATACACAAAGGTTTTCACAGGTGTCATTTCTCAATTTGAAAATCGGTACCCGCCTGGGGGTGGGTTTTGCCGCAGTGCTGTTGTTTCTGGTGGCTGTGCTGGCCATGGGCTTGAATGCGCTGGTGAACACCAGGGCCAACATGGATGCCATTTCTGCCAGCCATGCCAAAGAGGGCACCACCAATATCATGTTGGACAACATCCGCGACATTTACGGCGCTGCAAGCACCATCGTGGTATTGACCGACCCCGCCCAGATACAGCAGCACATGGACCAGGTGGCCGCTGCCCGCGCCAGGTACACGCAGGCCAAAGCGGATTTGGCCCAGCGGGTGCAGACCGAGAGCGGCAAGGTCTTGATGGCCGAGGTGGAAACCGCATTGGCTGCTGCGGCGCCCCAATCAGACCACCTGTTTGAGCTGACCCAGAAAAACCTGAGGGATGAAGCCACGGTGCATTTGCTGACCAAGGTGCAGCCCAGTTTTCAGGCGGTGATCAGGGCGCTGGACAAGCTGATTGCCCTGGAAACGGAGCTGGCACAAAAAGAAGAAAAGAACGCGCGCGCACAGTACGAATCCGCCCGCAACTGGATGCTGGGCCTGGGGGGCTTGGCCATTGTGCTGGGATTGGCCATTGCCGCGCACATCACCCACACCATCACGCAGCCGATCAAGCACGCTGTGGAGGTGGCCCGCACCGTGGCCGAGGGCGATCTGTCTTCGCGCATCACGGTCAACTCGCAGGATGAAACCGGCCAGCTCATGCAGGCGCTGCAGCACATGAACGACAGCCTGGCCAACGTGGTGGCCGACGTGCGCAGCAGCACCGACAGCATGGCCACGGCCACCACCCAGATTGCCTCGGGCAACCGCGATTTGTCCTCGCGCACCGAAGAGCAGGCCAGCTCGTTGCAGCAAACGGCCGCTTCGATGGAACAGCTGACCTCGACGGTCAAGCAAAACGCTGACAACGCCCAGCGCGCCAACCAGCTGGCTGTGATGGCCTCTGGCGTGGCCGTCAAGGGCGGCGGCGTGGTGGCGCAGGTAGTGGGCACCATGGATGCCATCAGCACGTCTTCGCACAAGATCGTGGACATCATCGGTGTGATCGACGGCATCGCTTTCCAGACCAACATCCTGGCCCTGAACGCGGCAGTGGAGGCTGCGCGTGCGGGCGAACAAGGCCGGGGTTTTGCCGTGGTGGCCGCCGAGGTCAGAACCCTGGCGCAGCGTTCGGCTGCGGCGGCCAAAGAGATCAAGGTGCTGATCGATGAGTCCGTGGGCCAGGTCGAGGCGGGCAGCAAGCAGGTGGGTGAAGCGGGCCGTACCATGGAAGAAATCGTCAGCAGTGTGCGCCGCGTCACGGACATCATGGGCGAGATCTCTGCCGCCAGCCAGGAGCAGACCACGGGCATTGAGCAGGTCAACCAGGCCATTTCGCAGATGGACCAGGTTACCCAGCAAAACGCGGCCTTGGTGGAAGAGGCAGCTGCTGCTGCCGATTCACTGCAGGGGCAGGCCAGCCACCTGATGAAGGCCGTGAGCGTCTTCAAGCTGGCTTCTGGCGCTGGCTCTGTCAGCGTGGCTGCGCCTGCGGTGCGCAGTGCCGCCACGGCACGTGCGGCGGCGG
>NZ_JAQUAL010000069.1:0-1652 GCF_028687295.1 Simplicispira sp. | reverse complement strand
GCCGCCTGGTGCCGCACCTGCGACGCTTACCGCAGCGTGTTCGATGCCGCCGCCGCGCAGTACCCCGGCGCCCGTTTTGTCTGGCTGGACGTGGAAGACGAGGCCGCGCTGGTGGATGACCTGGACATTGAGACTTTTCCCACCCTGCTGATAGCCGATGGCACCGGGCAGGTGCGCTTTTGGGGGCCGCTGTTGCCCCAGCCGGGGGTGCTGGCGCGCATGCTCACCAGCTTGCCCGCCGCCGCACCCATGCCAGAGGCGCAGGCGCTGCTGGCGCGTATCAGTGCGGCGCAAGCCGGTAGCACGGCCCAGTAACGCAGGGATGACCATGGATTCTTTGCGTGAGCCCAGTGCCGGTTTTTGGATACACCCCGACGTCATCCGGCAAGACGCCAGTGCAACCACCTTCGAGCGCGGTCTGGCGCTGTACCGCACAGGGAAGGTGCTGGACTTTGACATGGAGCCGCTGGACGACCACTGGCAGCTGTTTGGCGAAGTGCAGGGCAGTGCGCACTATCCCTACGAGTTGAACATTGAAGTCTGGCTGGACGAGGCGGGCGAGCCCGAAGAGTGGGCCAGTGATTGTTCCTGCCCTGTGGGGGCGCAGTGCAAGCACGCCGTGGCGCTGATGCTGGAGGCGGCGCACCAGGGCAGGGCGTTCATCCAGTCGCTGGGGGTATTGCCGATTCCCGCTGGGCCCCTGTCGCCCGAGGCGCTGTTGGCGCAACAGCAGGCGCATGCGCAAGCCGAGCAAGAGCGCCAGGCCAAGGCCCTGCACGCGCAGGCAGAAATAGCCCGCGCACGGGCCAAGGCGCAGTCGTTGCAGTGGCTGCAGGCACTGGGCCGTGTCAGCGCGGCGGACAGCGTGGCGGCACTGGGCACTTCCACCCGGCGCAGCGGCGAGCGCGAAGACCAGTTTTTGTATGTGCTGCGGGCCGATACGCAGCAAAAACCGCCCCAGTTGCGCCTGAGCGTGCAGGTTTCTTACCAGAAAGTGGCGGGTGGCTGGGCCAAATTGCGCGGCCTGCGCGATATGCCCGGGCCCCACCAGCCCCTGTACCAGCAGGCCAGCCAAACTGACCGGGATGTGCTGGATCTGGTCAAGGGGATGATGGTCAGCCCTGGCGCATATGGGGCGTATTCGTATGGTGCACGCCTGGACGATGGCGTGGCTCTGCGCGGTCCCGCCGCCGCGCTGGCGTTGCAGATGGCGGCCAGCACGGGGCGGCTGTTTGCGGGCATGCACGATGGCCAACCTGGCCCGGCTCTGCAATGGGGCGCCGAGCGCACCCTGGTCTGGCGCTGGGATGCTGTGTCGCCCGGCGCGGATGGACAAAAGCAGTGGGCGCTGCGGGCATGTCTGGAGCAGGACGGCGCTGTGCTCTATGCCAATGCCCCGCCCCTGTACCTGGATGCGGCCCAGGGCCTGTGCGGCCCGGTACAGGTGCCCGGGGTATCGCCCGCGCAGTTACAGGTACTGCTGACCGCCCCGGTGCTGCAAGAGGAGGTTTTACAAGCCCACTCGGTAGAGCTGTTGCAGGGTCTGGGCCCGCTGCCCGCCCCTCCGAGCGTGCATGGTATCCAGAAAGTCGATGGCGGTGCCCCGCGTGCACTGCTGCACCTGGCGCCCACACCAGCAGCGCAGGTGGCGC
>NZ_JAQUAL010000068.1:0-16181 GCF_028687295.1 Simplicispira sp. | reverse complement strand
CTACGCTGCCACCTTCGCTTTCACACAAAACGAATTCACTCCCGCCGCTGCTGGCTTGCTGGACGCTTTGGTGGCTTTTGTCAAAGTGCAGGAAGCACAGCGCGATGCGGCCATCGCCGTCGCCCATGAAGCGCGCCGCAATGCCGTGGTGGTGGGTGTGGTCAGTGCTGTAGCGGTGTTGCTGGTAGCTATCTTGATGGCCATGGCGCTGGTGCGATCCATCATGCAGCCGTTGAACCGTGCCGTTGATGCGGCCAAAGCCATCAGCGCTGGCGACCTCACCCAAACCCTGGAAGTGGGGCGCAAAGACGAGTTTGGCGATCTGCTCAAAGCCTTTGACCAGATGTCGCAGCGCCTGCGCGCCCTGGTGTCGGAAGTGCGCACGGGGGTTGAATCCGTCTCGTCTGCCTCCAGCCAGATTGCCACCGGCAACCAAGACTTGTCGGCGCGCACCGAGCAAACGGCGGCCAACCTCGAAGAAACCGCTGCCAGCATGGAAGAACTTACCGCCACCGTTACCCAGGCCGCCGAGACGGCGCGCCAGGCCAACCAGCTCGCTGGCACGGCAGCGCAGGCCGCCGAGCGCGGTGGCGAAGTGGTGGGGCAGGTGGTGGCCAGCATGCAGCAGATCACCGACAGCTCGCGCAAGATTGCCGACATCATCGGCGTGATTGACGGCATCGCTTTCCAGACCAACATCCTGGCGCTCAACGCCGCCGTAGAGGCGGCCCGCGCCGGTGAACAAGGCCGGGGCTTTGCCGTGGTGGCTTCCGAAGTGCGCAGCCTGGCCGGGCGCAGCGCGGATGCGGCCAAAGAGATCAAGGCGCTGATTGGCGCCTCGGTGCAGAACGTCGAGTCGGGCTCCCAGCAGGTGGCGCAGGCCGGACAAAGCATGCAGGAAATCGTCAGCGGCGTGCGCCGCGTCAGCGACCTGATCGGTGAGATCACGGCCTCGTCCACCGAGCAGCGCGATGGCATTTCCCAAGTCAACCAGGCCGTGACCAATCTGGACCAGATGACGCAGCAAAACGCCGCGCTGGTCGAGCAGTCTGCCGCCGCCGCCAGCGCCATGCATTCCCAGGCGCAGCGCCTGGCCGAGGTGGTGGGGCAGTTCAACGTGGGTGGTGCCAGCGCTGGTATGGTGGCCCGCTCTGTGAGCGCGTCGCCAGCCCGCCCGGCGTACAAGAGTGCCGCAGTGCCAGCACCCGCGCCCAAGGCGGGCGTGGCCAAGGCCGTGGCTGCACCCCGGCGTGCGCCGCCCGCCCCGGGTGCCAGCGCCCCCAGCACGGCGCCCCGCATTGCCCCCGCACCGCGCAGCACCCCAGGCAATGAGGACGATTGGGAAAGTTTTTGAGTCTTGATTTTTTGCTATTGATTTAATAGCTTTGGCCGCTTGCACCGCGAGGTTCAGGCGGCTTTTTAATGTAAAAAATACCTGGCGTGGGTGCCACCGCAGCGCCGGGCGCCCTTTTAAAATCAGCGCCCCGCGTTTTTTCTCTCACCACAGGCATCCCATGCTCTCATCGCCCCCCGGCGGCTCTCCGCTGCGCCCTTTGCCCTCCCTGATTTTTGCCAGCCGCTGGCTGCAACTGCCCTTGTATCTGGGGCTGATCGTGGCCCAGGGGGTGTACGTGTTCCACTTCTGGGTGGAACTGGTGCATTTGCTCGAAGCCGTGTTTGGCAACAGCGATGCCTTGCAGGCGTTGATCAGCGGCATTGGCTACAAAACCGATGTACAAATCACCAAAATCAACGAAACCATCATCATGCTGGTGGTGCTGGGGCTGATTGACGTGGTGATGATCTCCAACCTGCTCATCATGGTGATTGTGGGCGGCTACGAAACCTTTGTCAGCCGCATGAACCTGGAGAGCCACCCCGACCAGCCCGAGTGGCTCAACCACGTGAACGCTTCGGTGCTCAAGGTCAAGCTGTCCACGGCCATCATCGGCATCAGCTCGATCCACCTGCTCAAAACCTTCATCAACGCGGCCAACTACGATCTGAAGGTGTTGATGTGGCAAACCATCATCCACATCGCCTTCCTGCTCAGCGCGCTGGCCATTGCCCTGACCGACCGGCTGATGAGCCACAACGCAGCGTCCGCCGACCACTGAGGCGCTGCAATCCGCAGGCGCGCACACGCCTTACAGCTGCGCGCCTTCGATCAGAAACTGCACCTTGCGCTCGCCGCGCCACTCGTTCACATCGAGGCGAAAGGCCAACACGGCGCGTGCTGGCAGCGGCTCGGTGCGACCAAACCAGATGCCATCGACCGGCGTGCCCCGGTGCAGCAGCTTGAGCGACAGGTGGCTGCCGTCTTTGCCGACTAGGCGCTGGCTCAGTACCTCCACCTCCTCGCTGAAGGTGGGCGCGGCAAAACCCTGGCCCCAGACCTCGCGGCCCAGCGTATCGACCAGATCGGCGCGGCGGTACTCGGGCGCCAGCGGCCCGTCGGTTTCAAGTGTGCGCGTGAGCGTGGCCGCATCCAGCCACTCTTGCGCGATCTGGGCCAGCGCCAGGCGGAAGGTGTCGAAGTGATCGCGTGCAATGGTGCAGCCCGCCGCCATGGCGTGGCCGCCAAAGCGCAGCAGCACGCCGGGGTGGCGCTTGGCCACCAAATCCAGCGCATCGCGCAAATGAAACCCGGGGATGGAGCGGCCCGAACCTTTCAATTCATGGCCCTTGCCCGGCGCGGCGCTGGCGGCAAACACAAACGTGGGCCGGTGCAGCTGGTCTTTGAGGCGCGAGGCCACGATGCCGACCACGCCTTCGTGGAAGTCGGGGTCGAACACGCTCACGGCTGGCGGTGAATCGCTGGCCGCTGTGCCGGGTGCAGGCACCGTTGGGCCACCCTCTGCGGTGGCGGTAGGCGCGCCCGGCGGCGGGTTGGCCTGGCGGCGCAGCATGGCTTCGACCATGGCAAAGGCTTGCTCGCGCATGCCGCCTTCAATCTCGCGGCGCTCGCGGTTGATGGCATCGAGCTGGTGCGCCAGTGCGTCGGCGTGGCTGGCGTCGTCGGTCAGCAGGCATTCGATGCCCAGCGCCATGTCGGCCAGGCGCCCTGCGGCGTTGATGCGCGGGCCCAGGGCAAAGCCGAAGTCCTGGCTGGTGGCGCTGCGCGCGTCGCGTCCGGCGGCGCGGAACAGCGCCGCCACGCCCACTGGCATCTGCCCCGCACGGATGCGCTTGAGGCCCTGCGCCACCAGGCGGCGGTTGTTGGCATCCAGCCGCACCACGTCGGCCACCGTGCCCAGGGCCACCAGCGGCAGCAACGCATCGAGTTTGGGCTGGCTGGCAGCGTCAAAAGCGCCGCGCTGGCGCAGCTGCGCTCGCAGGGCCAGCAGCACGTAAAACATGACGCCCACACCGGCCAGGCTTTTGCTGGCAAAGGTGCAGCCGGGCTGGTTGGGGTTGACGATGGCATCGGCTTGCGGCACAGCGTGGGAGGGCAGGTGGTGGTCGGTGATGAGCACCTGCATGCCCAGGGCATGGGCTGCGTCCACGCCTTCGGGGCTGCCGATGCCGTTGTCCACGGTGATGAGCACATCGGCGCCGCGTTCTTTCACGCGCTGGGCAATCGGCGCCGTCAGGCCATAGCCATCGACCACGCGGTCGGGCACCAGGTAGTCGAGGTGGCGCGCGCCCAGCAGGCGCAGGCCGCGCACGGCCACGGCGCAGGCGGTGGCACCGTCGCAGTCGTAGTCGGCCACGATGCACAGCTTTTTGTCTTGCGCGATGGCGTCGGCCAGCAGCACGGCGGCTTGCTGTGCGCCCAGCAGCTGCGCGGGCGGCAGCAGGCGCGCCAGGGCGTCGTCCAACTCGTCGGGGGCCATGACGCCGCGCGCCGCGTACAGGCGCGCCAGCAGCGGGTGAACGCCCGCTTGCTCCAGCGCCCAGGCGGCGCGGGGGGGGATGTCGCGTACTATGATTTTCATAGCTGCTCGCGCACGTCAGCAAAGCGCTGGGGCCGGAAAATGCTTGAAATTTTGTGCCGCAGGCTGCGTCCGCCGCTGTGCCAGGTGATGGCGCTGCGCTGGCCGCACAGCGTCAGCTGCACCGGGGTGCCGCGCGCCATGTGGGCGTGCAGCCGGGCCAGCGGGCCCGCATCCAGCGCGGCCCAGGCGCTGGCCCAGGCGGCCCAGTCCTGGCGCAAGGCGGGCGCGCGCAGGGCGTCTTCTACCTGCACAGGGACGCCCGAGGGCGCAGTGGCATGGAGCCGCCCCGCGCCATGCACCCAGAAGGCGTTGACCGGCAGCAGGCCCTGCGCGCTGCGCGCGTCGTTGAAGGGGTGGGTGTAGAGCAGCATTTGCAGCTCGCTGTGCAGGCGCTGCCAGGTTTGCGCGGCCTGCACCTGCGGGCTGTGCTGGCCGCTGGTTTGCGCCTGGTGTTGCAGCCAGCCTCGCACATCGTGGCCCTGGGCCCGCTCCAGCGACGGCGTGACCAGGTGCGCCAGCGCATCGCCCCGTGCCAGCCAGCGCGTGGGCTGCTCGTACACCAGGGTGATGCCATCGCTTTGCAGCCAGGGGGCCACGATGGCCAGCAGGGCGCGCGAGGCGGCTTCGTCCAGCGCCAATGCGTGCGGGTCAATCAGCGTGATGTGGTCGGTGCCCACCTGCCAGTGGCAGGGAGTGACAAAGGCCCAGGCGCTCGTGTCTGCGGTCTGCGCGGGTGGGTGCTCTGGCGGCGGCCCCTGCCGCTGCACCTGCCAGGCCGCCCAGGGCGTGTGTGCGCCATCACCGGGCAGGCCCAGGGCGCGGGCCAGTGCGCGTTCGTGCGGCATGGCGGGATGGTCTTCGTCGCCGCTGTCGCTGCCTTGGCGTTGCAGCTGGCGCAGCAGCCCGTCGAGGTGGGGCAGGGCCAGGGTTTGCAGCGTGTGCTGGCAGCCGGGGTGGTGGCTGGCGGCGTAGGGAACCAGCAGGTGGAGCGTGTCGGACATGGGGCGCTATTGTCCCGGATGGCCTAGATCGCTGCCCCCGCAATGTCGTGTGGCCCCTCGTCCAGCCGGGCCAGCGCGGCCAGCAGCTCGGCATCGGTGCGGTACAGGCGCAGCCAGTCGCCCGGGGGCAGGGCGCCTGCGCGGCGCAGGGGCGCCTCCACCGGCAGCTTGAGGCCGCTGATGTGCAGGGTGATGCCTTGCAAATGCAGCTGGGCGCACAGCTTGGCCATCACCTCGATCCCCGTGGCGTCGATGCGGTTGATGGGCTGGGCCAGCAGGCACACATGCTGCGTGCCCGGGTGTGTGGCCAGGTGTTCTACGATGGTGCGTTCAAAGCTGCTGGCGGCGGCAAAGTCCAGCGCGGCATCCATGCGCAGCGCGTACAGCCGCGGCGCCAGCGGCGGCAGCTGCCACAGGTGGCGGTCGCGCAGGCTGCCGTCGGAGTGCTGGCCCACTTCGATGATGCGCGGGTGCAGGCGCTGGTACAAAAAATGGCTCAGCGCCAGCAAAATGCCCGTCAGCACGCCCCAGTACAGGCGCGGCGCTGCCACCAGCGTGACGATAAAAGTGGTGCCCGCAATGGCCGCTTCCACCCGCGAGATGTGCCACAGCCGCACAAACTCGCGCGGCTTGAGCAGCCCGATCACGGCCACCAGCACAATTGCCGCCAGCACCGCGTGAGGCACTTGTTGCAGCACCGGCATGAACAGCAGCAGCGCCAGCAGCACCACCACCACCGAGACCACCGTGGCCCAGCCGGTCTGCGCCCCCGCGTACAAATTCAGCGCCGAGCGGGAAAACGACGAGCTGGTCGGAAACGTCCCGCTGAACGCCGCAGCCAGCTTGCCCAGGCCCTGGCCGATCAGGTCTTGGTTCTGGTTCCAGGGCTTGCCCGCGCGCTCGCTGTCCACTTTGGCGCTGGAGGCTGTTTCCAGAAAACTCACCAGCGTGATCACCAGCGTGGGCAGCACCAGCTGGCCCAGCGCCTCCCAGCCCGGCCAGTGCGGCAGAAACAGCCCGGGCAGCCCGTGCGGCAGCACCCCCACCACTTTGCCGCCCAGCGCTTCAAAGCCCATCGCCACCGACACCGCTGCGCTCAGCAGCACGATCACCAACACCGAGGGAAACGCAGGCCGCCAGCGGCGCACCAGCACCAGCAAGGCCAGACTGACCAGACCGAAGCCCATGGCGTACACGTCGGGCCAGCCGCCCTCCCACACGCGCAGCCCTGCCGACAGCCCCAGCAGCGCGGGCAGTTGCGAGGCCACGATCAACACCGCCGCCGCCTGGGTAAACGCCATCAGCACCGGGGCACTGACCAGGTTGAGAAGCCAGCCAAAGCGCAGCAGCCCCAGCGCCGTTTGCAGCAGGCCGCTGAGCAGCGCCAGCCACACCGCCAGATTCACCCATTCCGCCCCGCCCGGCACCGCCAGGCCGTTGAGCGAGGCGCTGATCAGCAGGCAGCTCAGCGCCGTTGGCCCCACCGACAGCCGCGTGGAGGCGCTGAACAGCACCGCGATCAGCGCGGGCAGCATGGAGGCGTAAATGCCTGTCTCCAGCGGCATGCCCGCCAGTGCGGCGTAGGCCACGCCCTGGGGCAAGACCATCAGGCCCACGGTCAGGCCCGCCAGCGCTTCGCTGCGCAGCAGCGCCGCATCGGGCCGGGGCCAGTGCAAAAAAGGAAGCAGATGTTTCATGGCGCCGAGACTGTAGCCGCGCGCGCCCGCAGGGGCACGCAGAGGGCTTTAGCGCTGGGGCATGTCTTTGACCGAATAGCCCAGCGACACGGTCGCATCTTCGGGGATGGCGGGCATGGTGGCGTTCCAGGCCTCCCAGGCGGCGCGCAGCTCGGCCAGGCGCGCGGGCTGGCGGCCACCCACGTTGGCGCGCTCGCGCTCGTCGGCAGGAATGTTGAACAGGTAATCGTGGCCATCCACGCGCAGGTATTTCCAGTCGCCATCGCGCAGCGCCCGCTGGCCCCGGTGGTTCATGCGGAAATGCACGGGCCGGGCAAACTCCTGCCCCGGCGCACGCAGCACCGGCAGCAGCGATACGCCGTCCAGCGGGTAGTCCGGGTGGGCGGCCACGCCAGCGGCGTCCAGCAGCGTGGCCGTCCAGTCCATGGTCAGGCACTGCTGGGTGCTTTCGCGGCCCGGGGCAATCACGGCGGGCCAGTGGGCAATCCAGGGCACGCGGATGCCGCCCTCGGTCAAGTCCATCTTGCCGCCCACCAGGGGCCAGTTGTCCGAGAAGCGTTCGCCGCCGTTGTCGCTGGTAAAGACGATCAGCGTGTTGTCCAGCTGGCCGTTGGCGCGCAGGGCTTCGACCAACCAGCCTATGCCCTCGTCCATGTGGTGGATCATGCGGCGGTACTGGTGGATGTTGCCGCCATGCAGGTGGAAGAGGTTGGATTTGACCTCTTCCGACAGCGCCTGGTCGTCGCGCGTCTCCCAGGGCCAGTGGGGGGCGGTGTAGTGCAGGCTCAGCAGAAAGGGTGCGTCTTGCGTGGCCATGCGGTTGACGTAGTCCACCGCGCGTTGCGAGAGCAGGTCGGTCAGGTAGCCCTCTTCGGTGTGGCTTTGCTCGCCCAGGTACAGGTCGTGGTGGCCAGCGCTGCTGTGGTGGCTGAAGTAATCCACACCGCCCGACATGGGGCCAAAAAATTCCTCGTACCCCGATTGCAGCGGGCCGAAGGCGGGCGGGTAGCCCAGGTGCCATTTGCCGATCAACGCAGTGCGGTAGCCCGCACCCTGGAGCAACGAGGGCAGGGTGGGGTGCTCGGGCGGCAGGCCCAGCGTGGTGCTGCCCTTGCTGCGGCTGTTGATGGGTTCTTCCGCTGCGCCGCGCAGCCGGTACTGGTAGCGCCCGGTGATCATGGCAAAGCGGGTGGGCGAGCACACCGGTGAGTTCGCATAGCCCTGCGTGAGCTTGAGCCCATGGGCGGCCAGGCGGTCGAGCACCGGCGATACCGGGCCAAAGGCGGCATCGCGCCCGCCGTAGCAGCCCAGGTCGGCAAAGCCCAGGTCATCGGCCACGATGAAGATCAGGTTGGGTTTTTGCATGGTGGGCACTTTCAATCCACTTTCATATTGGTGGCCTTGGCGATGCGGCCATATTGGGCCGACAAATCCGCCAGGCGCTTGCTGGCTGCAGCGCCCACCGCGCCATCGACCTGCAAGTCCAGCGTGGTCAGGCGGGCCTGGATGTCGGGGCGGCGCAGGGCGTCGAGCATGCCGCGCTGCAAGATTTGCATCACCGGCTCGGGCGTGGCGGCGGGCACCATGGCCATGTACAGAATCTCCTGCACCAGCTGCGGGTAGCCAGCTTCAATGACGGTGGGCACATCGGGCGCCACCTTGGAGCGCTGGCGGCTGGTCACGGCCAGCGCAGTGATCTTGCCGACCTTGATGTGTTGCAGCATGGTGGGCGCCGCCAGTATCCCGCCATCGACCTCACCGGCCAGCACGGCGGTGGAGGCGGGCGTGTTGCCCTTGTAGGGGATGTGCTGGATTTTCATGCCCGTGGCGTCACCCAGTATCTCGGCGGCCAGGTGGCCGGGGCTGCCGCTGCCTGCCGAGCTGAAATTGACGCCCTTCGCTTTGCCCGCAGCCACCATATCCGACAGGCTTTTGAATCCGGTAGAGGGGTGCGCCACCACCATCATCCCCGAGCTGGCCAGCACCATCAGCGGCTTGAGGTCGCCCGGCTTGAAGGGCATGGTGGGGTAGATGTGCGGGTTGATGGTGAAGGTGGTGTCGATACCAAACATCACCGTGTAGCCATCGGCGGGGCTTTTGGCCACCATGTCGGCGCCAATGTTGCCGGCTGCGCCGGGCTTGTTTTCAGTGATGAAGGGCTGCTTGAGCTGCGTTTGCAGGGCATCGCCCAGCGAGCGGGCCAGCACATCGGCGGGGCCGCCCGGCGCCCAGGCGTTGATGAACCTTACCGGCTTGTTCGGGTAGTCGGTGCTTTGGGCGTGCAGCGTGGTGTGGGCCAGGGCGCAGGCGCTCAGGGCCAGCAAGGCCAGGCGGCGGGTGGGCAAAAGGGGGCGCATCGGGTTTGTCTCGCTCGAAAAAGTGAAGAAGCGGGGGCGACTGTAGGATGCGGGTTCATGATTGTTCTAATCAATCCATCCCCATGAAAACCCTCAACCCGCAGGGCATAGACGACATGCTGCTGTACCGCCTGGGCCGGGTGCTGGGCACGGCAGGCAGCCTGATCACGCGCATCTGCGAAGGCGAATTCGGCATCACCCGGCGCGAGTGGCGCGTGCTGGCCAACCTGGCCAAGAGTGATGGCCTGCTGTCGTCTGAACTGGCCGAGGTGGCCCAGCTCGACCGGGCACGCACTTCGCGCGCCGTGACAGCGCTGGTGGCCAAGCAGCTGGTGGTGCGCGTGCCCCGCCCGCACGACCGCCGCCAAGTGGCTTTGCGCCTGAGCGAGGCGGGCCGCGCGCTCTACCAGGCCGTGTTGCCGCGCGCCACGGCCATCCACCGCGAACTGGTGGCCCCGCTCAGCCCCGAGCAAGCCGCCCAGCTCGATGCCCTGCTGGCCCTGCTGCAACACCAGGCCGACACCATGCAGCGCGATGCCGATTTGCCCAAGGCCGACCGGCGCCGGGGCGGACGCAAGGTGGGGCACGATTACCGGCGTGGCACGCCAGCTGGCTCCGCTGGCGAAGAGGGCGGCTGAAGCCCCGCCACGGGGCTGGGCCGTACGGCTGGCCCCACCCCGGCCCCAGTCCCCATCCGGAAAAGCCACCCGGGCTACCATCCTGCGCCATGCAGTTGAACACCGATTTTTCGCAGCGCTGCGTGGTCAACACCCACGCGCTGCCCTGGCAAGCCTCCCCCTCGCCCTTGGTGGAGCGCCGACTGATAGAGCGCGACGGCGGCGAACAGGCCCGCGCCACCTCCATCGTGCGCTACGCCCCCGGTGCAGCGTTTCCGGCGCACCGACATGACCTGGGCGAAGAAATCCTGGTGCTGGAGGGCCTGTTCACAGACGAAACCGGCGACTACGGCCCCGGTACCTACCTGCGCAACCCGCCGGGATCGGCCCATGCGCCCTCATCGCAGCCGGGCTGCACTTTGTTTGTGAAGCTGCGCCATTTGTCGCCCGGCGATGGGCAGCAGCTGGCCATTGACACCCGCAGCAGCACCGACTGGCGCCCCGGCCTGGTGCCCGGCCTGCGCGTCTTGCCCTTGGCCGGTTACGGCAGCGAGCACACCGCCCTGGTGGATTGGGCGCCAGGCACCCGCTTCAGCCCCCACCGCCACGCTGGCGGCGAAGAAATCCTGGTGCTCGAAGGCGTGTTCTCGGACGAGCACGGCGACTACCCCGCCGGCACCTGGCTGCGCAGCCCCGATGGCAGCGCGCACCAACCCTACAGCGAAACCGGCTGTCTGATCTGGGTGAAGACGGGGCATTTGCCGAGCAGATGACCCTTCTGGGCTGCTGCTGTGTGGCACCTAGTCCGCCCATCGAGCCAGCGCAGTCAGTACTGATATATAGAAATAATTTCTATACAATTCAAGCATGACCACCAAACAGCGCTTTCGCGGCAACAAATACCGGCTGGAAGTGCGCGAACGCGACCATGGCCCGGCGCATTGCCACCTGGTGGGCGGCGAGGTGGACGTCATCATTTACCTGGCAGACCTGCACACCGATGGCACTTGGCCGCGCGGGCTGCGCGCCGAGGTCATGGCGTGGGTGCAGGCCCATCTGACCGATTTGTGGAAGGAGTGGCACCAATGGCACGCATGAAACGCGCCCGCCTGGCGGGCATTGAGGTATTGAACAGTTTCAGGATGCGCCTGGATTTTGTCGGTGGCGAGGTCTATACGCTGGACTTTCAGCCGCTGCTGGACGAATCGCCCGGCCTGGCACGGCTGCGCGACCCGGTGGCGTTTGCTGGCGCCACCTTGGTTGATGGCGAGGGCTGGACGGTCGAATGGCCTGCGCTGGACATCCAAATCGGCGCCGACACCCTCTGGCTTGATGCGCAGGCACAGAACGCACCCGACGAGAACACGCGCATCTTTGCCCAATGGCGCGCGCGCCATGGCCTGAGCCTGTCGCAAGCCGCACAAGCGCTGGGCATGACGTCGCGCACCATCAGCGCTTATGGCACTGGCGCCCGCCCCGTGCCGCGCTACATCGCGCTGGCCTGCAAAGGCTGGGAGGCCGAGCACCGCCGCACGGCCTGAGCGGCTCCAGCCCCAGCCCGGTGCCACAATCGCGCTTCCATGCAAATCCCCTACGAACTCGCCCTGGGCTGGCGCTACACGCGCGCTGGGCGCGCCACGCGGCGCAACGGCTTTATCTCTTTTATCTCGGGCGTCTCCATGCTGGGCATTGCCCTGGGTGTGGCGGCGCTGATCATCGTGCTCTCGGTGATGAATGGTTTTCAGAAAGAAGTGCGCGACCGCATGCTCAGTGTGGTCTCGCACATCGAGATTTTTGCCCCCGGCGGCGCGGCGCTGCCCGACATGGCGCGCACCCTGGCCGAGGCCCGCCAGCAGCCGCAGGTGGTGGGCGCTGCGCCCTTCGTGGCCGCGCAGGCCCTGCTGGCGCGCGGCGAGGACATGAAGGGCGCGCTGGTGCGCGGCATCGATCCCGACCACGAGGCCGAAGTGACCGATCTGGCCGCCGCCAACCCCGCTGTGCTGGCGCAGCTGGTGCCGGGCGCCTTTCGCGTGGTGCTGGGCGCCGAGCTGGCCCGCTCGCTGGGCGTGCGCGTGGGCGATGTGGTCACGCTGATTGCCCCCGCTGGCCAGGTCACGCCCGCCGGTGTGGTGCCGCGTCTCAAGCAGATGACGGTGGCGGGCACCTTTGATTCGGGCCACTACGAGTACGACTCCGCACTGGTCATGCTGCACCACGAGGACGCGCAGCGCATCTTCCGCCTCGAAGGGCCGACCGGTATCCGCCTCAAGCTGGCGGACTTGCACCAGGCGCGCAGCGTGGCCATGGCGCTGGCGGGCAGCCTGAGCGGCGACCTGCTGATCCGCGACTGGTCGCAGCAAAACCGCACCTGGTTTGCTGCCGTGCAACTCGAAAAACGCATGATGTTCATCATCCTGACGCTGATCGTGGCCGTGGCAGCCTTCAACCTGGTCAGCACCCTGGTGATGACGGTGCAGGACAAGCGCGCCGACATCGCCATCTTGCGCACTTTGGGCGCCAGCCCGCAAAGCATTCTGGGCGTTTTTGTGGTGCAGGGCGCCATGGTGGGCGTGATCGGCACGCTGGCCGGGCTGCTGCTGGGCCTGGGCGTGGCGCTGAACATCGACGTGATCGTGCCCGCCATCGAGCGGCTGCTCAACGCCAGCTTTTTGCCCAAAGACATCTACCTCATCAGCAAAATGCCCAGCGACCCGCAGCCGTCGGACATCGTGCCCATTGGCGTGATCTCGCTGGTGCTGTCGTTTGTGGCCACGCTGTACCCCAGCTGGCGCGCCAGCCGGGTCAACCCTGCCGAAGCACTGCGCTATGAATAAGATAGCTTCCAGCGCAATTCCCGTAAGCCTTGGAGGCCAAAAATACATGAAAAATGATGTGGTGCTGCAAGCCCAGGGCCTGACCAAGCGCTTTACCGAAGGGCGCCTGGATGTGACGGTACTGCACGGCATCGATTTGCAGGTGCATGCGGGCCAGACCCTGGCCATCGTGGGTGCCTCGGGCTCGGGCAAAAGCACGCTCTTGCACCTGCTGGGCGGGCTGGATGCGCCCACTTCGGGCATCGTGCGGCTGCATGGGCAGGTGCTGTCGGATTTGTCGCCCGCGCAGCAAGGGCGCCTGCGCAACCAGCATTTGGGTTTTGTCTACCAGTTCCACCACCTGCTGCCCGAGTTCAGCGCGCTGGACAACGTGGCCATGCCGCTGCGCATCCGCCGCCTGCCGTATGCCCAGTGCAAGCAGCAGGCGGCGCAGATGCTGGCCCATGTCGGCCTGGAGGGGCGCGCCCAGCACCGCCCGGCAGAGCTCTCGGGCGGCGAGCGCCAGCGCGTGGCCATTGCCCGCGCGCTGGTCACCCAACCGGCCTGCGTGCTGGCCGACGAGCCCACCGGCAACCTCGACCGCAGCACCGCCGAGGGCGTGTTCCAGCACATGCTGGCGCTGGCGCGCGGGCAGGGCACCGCCTTTGTGATGGTGACGCATGACGAATCCCTGGCCGCGCGCTGCGACCGGGTGGTGCGCATCGTGGCCGGGCGTCTGGAGGCCGACGGGGCGATGGGAGGGCACTGACCATGCAGGCTTACATGGCCCTGGGCCTGGCCATCGTGGCCGAAGTGATTGCCACCTCAGCGCTCAAGGCCAGCGAGGGTTTTACGCGGCCCGGGCCATCCGCCATCGTGGTGCTGGGTTATGGCCTGGCGTTTTATTGCCTGTCGCTGACCCTGAAAACCGTGCCCGTGGGCGTAGCCTACGCTGTCTGGTCGGGCCTGGGCATCGTGCTGATCACCGTGGCGGGCTACGTGCTGTACCGCCAGCGCATAGATGCCGCAGCACTCATCGGCATGGCGCTGATCGTGGCCGGTGTGGCGGTGATCCAGCTCTTCTCCAAAACCACCACCCACTGAGCTGCCAGAGCGCCACCATGCCCATGGAGCTATTGACCACCGAGCCGCAGCTGCACGCACGCATCGCTGCGGGGCCACTGCTGGTGCTGTACGGCGGCGCGCACTGCGGCGTGTGCCAGGCCATCCGCCCGCGCCTGGAGGCGTTGGTAGCCCAGCACTTTGCCGCTGTGGCGCTGGCCTATGTCGATTGCGCGCAGGCACCGGCCTTGTGCGCCCAGCAGGGCGTGTTCAGCCTGCCGGTGCTGCGTTTTTATGTGCAGGGCCAGCTGGCGCTGGAGTGGGCGCGCAGCTTCAGCCTGCACGAGGTGGCCGCGCAGATGGAGCGGGTGCTGGCGTTGGCGGGTGACACCACGGCGCCAGCGCAGCTGTGAGCAGGACGGCGCACCTTGCCCCACCCGGCAGGCATGGCAGATTTTTCAGCCACTGAAAACATCAAAAATGAGAGCTGCTCGCGCAATCCAGACAAGCCCTGGAGCCGGAAAAGACCATCAATTAGCCAGCCCAGCCCCGGAACATGGCACCATCGCCCCCATGCCCGCCTGGATAGACACCCACTGCCACCTCGACGCCCCCGAGTTCGCGCCCGACGCCGATGCGGTGCGGGCAGCGGCGCGGGCGGCGGGCGTGCAGCACCTGGTGGTTCCGGCGGTGGAGCTGGCCCACGCCCCGGCGGTGCAGGCGCTGGCGCAGCGCCACGGCGACAGCTACGCGCTGGGCATCCATCCGCTCTACACCGGGCGCGCAGGCGATGGCGATGTGGCCGCGCTGGCGCAGGTGCTGGAGCGTGCGCGCCACGACCCGCACCTGGTGGCCGTGGGCGAAATCGGCCTGGATTACTTTGTTCAGGGGCTGGATGCGGCGCGCCAGGAGCAGTTTTACCGCGCGCAATTGCAGCTGGCACGGCGCTTCGATCTGCCCGTGATCCTGCACGTGCGCCGCAGTGCCGACCGCCTGCTCAAGGGGCTGCGCGAGGTGCCGGTGCAGGGCGGCATCGCCCACGCCTTCAACGGCAGCTGGCAGCAGGCGCAGGCGTTTATCGCACTGGGATTCAAGCTGGGCTTTGGCGGCGCACTCACCTACGAGCGTGCGCTGCAACTGCGCCGCCTGGCCACCGCGCTGCCGCTGGAGGCGCTGGTGCTGGAAACCGATGCGCCCGACATGCCGCCGCACTGGCTCTACCGCACCGCCGCCGAGCGCGCCGCTGGCCAGCCCCAGGGCCGCAATGCGCCCGCCGAGCTGCCGCGCATCGCGCAGGTGCTGGCCGACCTGCGCGGCCTGCCCCTGGACACGCTGGCCGCCCAGACCACGGCCAACGCGCTGCACGCATTGCCCCGGCTGCAAGGGCGCGTCGGTTGAGAGTCAAAATGGCCTCCAGCCCTTGATGTATCAGCGCAAGCAGCTATCAAATCAATACCGATGGGCGCCCAGTGGCCGACCCATAGAGCGCCCCCGCAGGCCCGCCGGGCAGGGCGCTGGCGCCGGGGCGGCAAAATCCACCCCCGCGATATGACCCATTCCCGCTCCCCTTTTGTCCAGCGCCTGGCGCCAGAGGCCGCCCCGGCCCATGCCGGGGTGTTGCCTGCGGCTGCGCCGCTGCCCCGGCTGGTGGGCCTGGCGCCCGTGGTGGGCCCCGACACCGTGGTGCTGGTGCTGGGCAGCTTTCCGGGCGTCGCCTCGCTGCGCGCGCAGCAGTACTACGCCCACCCGCAAAACCAGTTCTGGCGCCTGTTGCAGTCGCTGTGGCCGCAGCACACCCTGCCTGCGCGCGAGGACTACGGCGCGCGCTGCGACTGGCTGCTGGCGCGCGGCCTGGGCCTGTGGGACGTGTACCGCGCCTGTGAGCGCAGCGGCAGCCTGGATGCGCAGATCCGCCACGCCGAGGTCAACGACTTCAGTGGCCTGCGCCTGCGCTGCCCGCGCCTGGCCGCCATCGCCCACAATGGCGCAGAGAGCTTTCGGCATGCGCGCAGCACGGCCGCGCTGGGTGTGCCGGTGGTGAAACTGCCGTCCACCAGCCCGGCCAACGCCTCCTGGAGCTTTGAGCGCAAACGTGCAGCCTGGGCGCAGGCCCTGGCCGCTGATGGATTACTGTAAAGAAGACTGCATGGCCCGTACTGCCCCCAAAAAATCCCCCATCCTCCTGCCCGAAGTCACCGTCTCCGACGATGGCGATGTGCGCCACCTGCACTTGGGAACGCCCTGGATTCAGGGCTCCATGCGCGTCAAGGAGCCGTTCGAGATCGAGCTGGAATACGTCCAGCGCATGATGGCCTGGCTGCTGTTCATGGACGATGACAGCGTGGCCGAGCGCCACGCCATGCAGCTGGGCCTGGGTGCAGGCGCCATCACCAAGTTCTGCCACAAAAAGCTGCGCATGTGCGCCACCGCCATCGAGCTGAACCCGCAGGTGGTGTCGGTGTGCCGTGCCTGGTTCAAGCTGCCGCACGACGGCCCCATGCTGCGCGTGGTGCAGGCCGATGCCGGGCAGGAAATCCGCAGCCCCGAATGGACAGGCACCGTCGACGCTCTGGCCGTGGACTTGTACGACGACAACGCCGCCGCCCCGGTGCTCGACAGCGCCGACTTTTACGCCGACTGCCGCGCCCTGCTCACCGACGAGGGCTGCATGACCGTCAACCTGTTTGGCCGTGGCT
>NZ_JAQUAL010000210.1:0-3861 GCF_028687295.1 Simplicispira sp. | reverse complement strand
CACAAGGCCACCGCACCTTTGTGGTGAGCTGGCGCAACCCCGATGCCGAAATGGCCCAGAAAACCTGGGACGACTACGTCGAAGACGGCGTGATCGAAGCCATCAGCGTGGTGCAGCAAGTCACCGGTGCCGAGCAGGTCAATGCGCTGGGCTTTTGCGTGGGCGGCACCTTGCTCAGCAATGCCCTGGCCGTGCTGGCCGCGCGCGGGCGTGAGCCAGTGGCCAGCGCCACCTTCCTGACGTCGCTGCTGGACTTCACCGACACCGGCATTCTGGATGTGTTCATTGACGAGACGTCGGTCAAGTTCCGTGAAATGCAAATGGGCAAGGGCGGTCTGCTCAAAGGCCAGGAACTGGCGTCCACCTTCAGTTTTCTGCGACCCAATGACCTGGTATGGAACTACGTGGTGGGCAACTACCTCAAGGGCGAAACCCCGCCGCCGTTTGACCTGCTGTACTGGAACAGCGACAGCACCAACCTGCCCGGGCCGTTCTATGCCTGGTACCTGCGCAACATGTACCTGGAAAACAACCTCATCCAGCCGGGCAAGCTGACCGTCTGCGGTGAAAAAATCGACCTCGGGCTGATCGATATTCCGGTGTACATCTACGGCTCGCGCGAAGACCACATCGTGCCCATCAACGGCGCTTACGCCAGCACCCAGGTACTGCCCGGTGAGAAACGCTTTGTCATGGGCGCATCGGGCCACATTGCTGGCGTCATCAACCCACCGGCCAAAAACAAGCGCAGCCACTGGACGCGCGAGGATGGCGAACTGCCCGACACGCTGGAGGCCTGGCTGGAAGGCGCCCAAGAGCACAAAGGCAGCTGGTGGACGGACTGGAGCAACTGGCTGCAAGCCCACGCTGGCAAACAAATTGCTGCACCCAAAACCTACGGCAAAGGTGTCAAGTTCAAAGCCATTGAGCCTGCCCCTGGCCGCTACGTGAAACAAAAAGCCTGAGCCCGTACTTTTCTTCAATTTTCGACAACAAGGATCGCACCATGGAAGACATCGTTATCGTTTCCGCCGCACGCACGGCTGTTGGCAAATTTGGCGGCGCACTGGCCAAGGTGCCTGCCACCGAACTGGGCAGCATCGTGATCAAAGAAGCCCTGGCACGCGCCCGTGTGGGCCTGGACCAGGTGGGTGAAGTCATCATGGGCCAGGTGCTGACCGCTGGCGTGGGCCAGAACGCTGCGCGCCAGGCCATGCTCAAAGCCGGTGTGGCCAAGGAAACCCCCGCCATGACCATCAACGCCGTGTGCGGATCGGGCCTCAAGGCCGTGATGCTGGCGGCCCAGGCCGTGGCCACGGGTGACAGCGAGATCGTGGTCGCCGGTGGCCAGGAAAACATGAGCGCCAGCCCCCACGTGCTGAACGGTTCGCGCGACGGCCAGCGCATGGGTGACTGGAAAATGCAGGACACCATGATCGTCGATGGCCTGTGGGACGTGTACAACCAGTACCACATGGGCATCACCGCTGAAAACGTGGCCAAGCAATACGGCATCACGCGCGACATGCAAGATGCTCTGGCCCTGGCCAGCCAGCAAAAGGCCGCTGCCGCGCAGGACGCCGGCAAGTTTGTCGATGAAATCGTGGGCGTGAGCATTCCCCAGCGCAAAGGTGACCCCGTCGTCTTCAACGCCGATGAATACCTCAACCGCAAAACCAGCGCCGACGTGTTGGCAGGCCTGCGCCCCGCGTTTGACAAAGCGGGCACCGTGACCGCTGGCAACGCCTCGGGCATCAACGACGGTGCTGCCGCCGTGGTGGTGATGACTGCCAAAAAAGCCGCTGCCCTGGGCCTGACGCCCCTGGCCCGCATTGCCGCCTACGGCACCAGCGGCCTGGACCCCGCCATCATGGGCATGGGCCCTGTCTCGGCCACCCGCAAGGCATTGCAGCGCGCAGGCTGGAGCGCTGCCGACATCGACCTGTTCGAGTTGAACGAGGCTTTTGCCGCCCAGGCCTGTGCTGTCAACCAGGAGCTGGGCATTGACCCCGCCAAGGTCAACGTCAACGGTGGTGCCATCGCCATCGGTCACCCTATCGGCGCATCGGGCAACCGCATTCTGGTGACGCTGCTGCACGAAATGCAGCGCCGTGACGCCAAGAAGGGTCTGGCCGCGTTGTGTATTGGCGGCGGTATGGGCGTGGCGCTGGCTCTGGAGCGCTAAGCCAAGCCCCCAACGGGTGCAAAGGAGTGGCGCGCTGGTGCGCTGAGTCCGTCTTTGCACCCACCCCTTGGGGTTTTCTGCCGCGCTGTTGCGCGGCTTTTTTCGTGGGATTTTCAAAGGCAGTGCATTTACACTGGGTCACCCCATGAACACCACATTTTTTGCCCAACCCTTTGAACCCGTAGGCTGCAATGTCTGCCGGGACAAGAGCCAGTTGCCATTCGACTTCACCATGGCGTTCCAACCCATCATGGATCTGGTCGAAGAGCGCCCCTTTGCCTACGAGGCACTGGTGCGCGGTGTCAATGGCGAATCAGCGGCCACGGTGTTGGGCTGGGTCGATGATTCCAACCGCTACCGTTTTGACCAGGCTTGCCGCGTCAAGGCGATTGAACTGGCGGCGCGGCTCCATCTGGCTGCGCTGCCAGGTTGCCGTTTGAGCATCAATTTTTTGCCCAATGCGGTGTACCGCGCCGAAACCTGCATCCGTGCCACCATGGAAGCAGCGCACAACTTCAGTTTTCCGCACGACCGCATCATGTTTGAAGTGACCGAGGGCGAACAAGTCACCAACGGCGCGCACCTGAAGGCCATCTTCAACGAGTACCGCCGCCAGGGCCTGATCACCGCCATTGATGATTTTGGCGCGGGCTATGCGGGCCTGAACATGCTGGTGCAGTTCCAGCCGCACGTAATCAAGCTCGATATGGAGCTGATCCGCAATATCCACCAAGACCCCGTGCGCCAGGCCATTGTGTGCGGCATTGCCCTGGTGTGTGACAAGCTGCAGATTGACTTGGTGGCCGAAGGGGTAGAGACCGTGCAGGAGTCGCAGTACCTGAGTTCGGTAGGCGTTCGCTACCAGCAGGGTTACTGGTTTGCCCGCCCCGCCTGGGAAGCACTGCCGCTGTCTTGAGCACCCCCACTGTTGTCGGAACCCTCACATACAGGCGATAAAAAATACCGCACTACAGTGTTTTCCTGCACTGCTGCATCACAAATCTTGGTTAAAGTGATAGCAACAAGAATCTGCAACAAGGAGAACGAGAATGAGCCAAAGAGTAGCGTACGTCACTGGTGGCATGGGTGGCATTGGAACGGCCATCTGCCAGCGCCTGCACCAAGAGGGTTTCAAGGTCATCGCCGGCTGCGGCCCCACGCGCGACCATGCCAAGTGGCTGGCCGAGCAAAAAGAGCTGGGCTACACCTTCTACGCTTCGGTGGGCAACGTGGGCGATTGGGACTCTACCGTCGAGGCGTTCTCCAAAGCCAAGGCCGAGCACGGCAGCATTGACGTGCTGGTGAACAACGCCGGTATCACCCGCGACCGCATGTTCCTGAAGATGACCCGCGAAGACTGGGATCAGGTCATCGAAACCAACCTCAACAGCATGTTCAATGTCACCAAGCAAGTGGTGGCCGACATGGTGGAAAAAGGCTGGGGCCGCATCATCAACATTTCGTCGGTCAACGGTGAAAAAGGCCAGTCGGGCCAGACCAACTACTCGGCTGCCAAGGCGGGTATGCACGGCTTCTCGATGGCCCTGGCACAAGAAATGGCCACCAAGGGCGTAACGGTCAACACCGTCAGCCCTGGCTACATCGGCACTGATATGGTCAACGCCATCCGCCCCGATGTGCTGGAGAAGATCATCGCCACCGTGCCCGTCAAGCGC
>NZ_JAQUAL010000209.1:0-3939 GCF_028687295.1 Simplicispira sp. | reverse complement strand
ACCAGGTGATCGAGGTGCGGCGCCAGGATGTGGAGCGCTGCCTGGTCGGCCACGCGGCAGGCCATGCCGTCGGCCAGCGCGGTGCTGACGGGGGCCTCGACCACGCGGCCCGCTGCGATGGAGTCGGCGTAGGTGGTGGCATGGCTGCTGACCACGCCCACCACGCGCACGGGGTGTTGCAGCGCCCGCTTGGCGGCAATGGCCGCGCACGCGCCCGAGCCCTGGCCGATGGGCACATACACCACATCGAGCTGCGGCACGGCGCGCAAAAACTCCCACCAATAGGTGGCCACGCCGCGCAGCAAGTCGGGGTGGAAGCTGGGCACCATGTGCGCGCCGCGCTCCTGGGCCAGCTGCATGGCGTGCTCGCGCGCGGCCTGGAAATCGTCGCCGTGCTCGACCAGGGTGACGCCCAGGGCGCGCATGGCGGCGTTCTTTTCGGTGGAGTTGCCGCGCGGCACGACGATGGTGCAGGCTACGGCGTGGCGGCGCGCGGCCCAGCCCATGCTCTGGCCGTGGTTGCCGCGCGTGGCGCTGACCACTTCGCGCGGCAGCGCACCGCGCTGGGCGAGCTGGTCAAAGTAGGTCAGCCCACCGCGAATCTTGAAGGCGCCCACGGGCGTGTGGTTCTCGTGCTTGAGCCAGCAGTCGGTGCCCAGGCGTTCGCTCAGCAGTGCCCAGCGGTATTGCGGCGTGGCGGCAAAGTCGCGGTACACGACGTGGGCGGCGGCTTCGATGTCGGCCAGGGTGGGAAGGGGCATGGGTTAACTCCTGTTTTGATAGCTGGTAGCGCTTGCTGCGTGGACTTTTGAGGCGGTTTTGGCTTGTTTTTTTACAGCCGCACGGTGCCGCTGATGCAGGTGGCGGTGTGGCCGCCCACCCAGATGTCGGCGCCGTCCTGCTGCACATGCACACGCCCGGCGCGGCCCAGGGCGGTGCCCTGGCTGGCGATGTAGCGCGCAGGGGCCAGACCGGCGCCGATGAGCCACTGCGCCAGCGCGGCGTTGAGGCTGCCGGTCACGGGGTCTTCCATCAGGCCGCTGTGGCCGGGCAGAAAGGCGCGCACCTCGAAGGCGATGGCTTCATCGCCGGTGGCCGAGTCGGTGGCCGCATCGGTGGCGCCCACCACGCCGACCTTGCCGCGCGGCCCCACCACGCCCACGTCCAGCCCGGCCAGCACGGCGCCGTCGGGTTGCAGCGCCAGCACCTGCGCGGCACTGCGCAGCAGCACACCGCGCCAGCGCGGGCCGTTGTCGCACCAGGCGTGGGCCACCACGTCGCTGCGCGCCACGCCCAGGCCGCGTGCAATCAGCTGCACATCGGCTTCGGGCAGCGGGCCGCTTTGGATCAACGGGGGTGCGGCAAAAGCCAGCCGCTCGCCGTCGCGCCGCAGCGTGACCAGGCCCACACCGCATTCCTGCACCACCCGGCCCGCCACCTGGGGCTGGCCGCCCGTTTGCAACCAGGCATGGCAGGTGCCCAGCGTGGGGTGGCCGGCAAAGGGCAGCTCGCGCCCGGGGCAGAAAATGCGCACGCGGTAGTCGGCCCCGGCAGCGCGCCCCTCGGGCGTGGGTGGCAGCACAAAGGTGGCCTCCGACAGGTTCGTCCAGTCGGTGAACTGCTGCATGGCCTCGGTGCTCAGGCCGCTGCCATCGAGCACCACGGCCAGCGGGTTGCCACGGTAGGCGGTGGCGGTGAACACGTCCACCTGTTGGAAGGGGCGCAGGCGCATGGCTTTACCCCTGGGCGCGGATGGCCTCGGCCAGCGCAGCGATGGCGGTGTCGATCTGCGCGCTCGACGCCGTGACGTACGACAGGCGCAGGGTGCGCGCGTCGGCCTCGGTGGCGTAAAACGGTGCGCCGGGCACAAAGGCCACGTTGCG
Source organism: Simplicispira sp. (assembly GCF_028687295.1). Classification (NCBI taxonomy): domain Bacteria; kingdom Pseudomonadati; phylum Pseudomonadota; class Betaproteobacteria; order Burkholderiales; family Comamonadaceae; genus Simplicispira; species Simplicispira sp. The sequence goes on along the minus strand of NZ_JAQUAL010000209.1, from coordinate 2,056 downwards.
CTCTACGGCAGTGGGCAGCAGGGCCTGGGCGTCCATGCCCGCAGGCAGGCGCAGCCACAGGAACATGCCGCCCGCCGGGCGTGTCCAGGTCACATCCAGGCCCGCCATTTCGCGCGTGAGCGCAGCCAGCATGGTGTCGCGCTGGCGCTGGTAGAGGGCGCGGATGGTGGGCACGTGGCGCGCCAGAAAGTCGCCCTGAATCACTTCAGCCACCACGCGCTGGTTGAAGCCCGGCGTGTGCAGGTCGGCGGCCTGCTTGGCCTGTAGCAGCTTGGGGTAGATGGCCTTGGGCGCCACCAGAAAGCCAATGCGCAGGCCCGGCGCCAGCACCTTGGAGAACGAGCCCATGTAGATGCAGCCGTCGGGGTTGCGCGCCGTCAGGGGGGCGGGCGGAGCTTCGCCAAACCACAGCTCGCCGTAGGGGTTGTCCTCGATCAGCGGAATGCCCAGCTCGGCGGCCTTGGCCACCAGCGCGGCGCGGCGCGCTTCGGTCATGGTGCGGCCCGTGGGGTTCTGGAAGTTGGGCAGCACGTAGGCCAGGCGGGCTTTGTCGGCCCCGGTGCCTGCTTTGGCGGCAAAGTCGTCCACCAGGATGCCGTCGTCGTCGCTGGCCACGCCCACGGCGATGGGTTCTTGCGGTGCAAAGGCTTGCAGCGCGCCCAGGTAGGTGGGGGTTTCGACCAGCATGCGGCTGTCTTTGTCCAGCAGCACTTTGCCGATCAAGTCCAGCGCCTGCTGCGAGCCGGTGGTGATCAGCACCTGGTCGGGGTCCACGGCCCAGGGCAGCATGTCGGCGACAGCTTGGCGCAGCGGCGCAAAACCTTCGCTGGTGGCGTATTGCAGGGCGGCGGCGCCGTCGCGCGCCATGACGGTGTTGCAGGCGGCGGTGAAGGCGTCGAGCGGAAAGGTCTGCGGCGCGGGCAGGCCACCGGCCAGGCTGATGATGCCGGGCTTGTCGGTGAGCTTGAGGATTTCGCGGATTGCGGAGGGGTTCATCTTGGCGGCGCGTGCCGCCAGGGTCCAGTTCGTCATGCCAATTGCACTCCAGGGTGGGGGCGCCAGAAGTTCTGGCGCAAAAAAAGGGGAAAGGGGGGGCGATTGTGCGGCGCAGGCGGGTGCTGCGGGGCGACTCGGACGGGTTGTGGCCAGGGGCATTCAGTGCGCTGCGGTGGGTGCGCGCACCGGCATGCGCCGCCCGATCAGCACCGTGGCCATCACGGCCAGGCCAAAGCCCACGCTCATGGCATCAAGCCGTTCGCCCAGCAGCGGCACCGCCACCAGCATGCCCAGAAAAGGCTGCACCAGTTGCACCTGGCTGACGCGCACCGTGCCGCCCAGCGCCAGGCCCCGGTACCAGGCAAAAAAGCCCAGCCACATCGAAAACACGGCTACATAGCCCAGCGCACCCCAGGCGGCGGTGCTTTGCGGCGCTGCGGGCCACGTCAGCGCGGCCAGCGGCAGCGACAGGGGCAGCGACAGCACCAGCGCCCAGCAGATCACGCGGTCTGCGCGCATGCGCTGCGACAGCCGACCGCCATAGGCATAGCCCATGGCGCCGCAGGCCATTGCGGCCAGCAGCAGCATGTCGGCCAGGTGCAGCGACAGGCCGGTGCCACCCGATTGCAGCAGCGCAAACAGCACCACCAGCCCCGTGCCCAGCAGCGCGCAGGCCCAGAACCCGGCAGACGGGCGCTGGCGGTGCAAGAGCGCCCCCACGGCAGCGGTGGCCAGCGGCAGCACACCGACGAGCACGCTGGCGTGTACGCCGCTGACATAGCGCATGGCGATGGAGGTCAGCAGCGGAAAACCGAACACCACGCCCAGCGCCGTGAGGGCCAGCGCTGGCCAGTCGCTGCGCGCTGGCCAGGGGGCGCGCTGCGCCAGCAGCAGCAGCGCCGACAGCACGCCGGCCAGCGCCGCGCGCCCCATGGCCACGAACACGCCCGACATGCCGGGCGCTTCGGGCGTGCCCACGGCCAGCCGGGTCATTGGCAGCGTGACGGCAAAAATGGCGACACCCAGCAAGCCCAGCGCCAGGCCACGCACTTCGGCGGAC
>NZ_JAQUAL010000067.1:0-16750 GCF_028687295.1 Simplicispira sp. | reverse complement strand
CAGCAGGTCTTTGATGCGTTCCCATTGGCTATCGGTGAGGGCGTATCTCTTGGTCATGCACACCCAGGTGGGTACTGAGCAGCAGCCTTCAAGTTTCAGGGGCTATTTGATTGATGACACGCCCTACTGCACATGACCAATTTGCACAAACGCTGGCTGCTCCAAACGGCTGCCTGGACTGCCGTAGCGGCGGCCACTGCCGCCCTGGCTGGCTGTGGCAAAAAAGAAGAAGCTGCACCTGCGGCTGCCCCCGTGGCTCCGGCCAGTGCCAAGAGCGAGCCTTTGAAAATCGCTTTCATGTACGTCAGCCCCATCGGGGACGGCGGCTGGACGTACCAGCATGAGCTGGGCCGCCGTGCCATCCAGGACAAGTTTGGCGACAAGATCGTGACCAGCTTTGTCGAGAGCGTGCCCGAGGGCGCTGACTCCGAGCGCGTGCTGCGCGACATGGCCAGCCAAGGCAACCAGCTGGTGTTTGCCACCAGCTTTGGTTACCAGGAGTTTGTGCAAAAGTCCGCTGCCGACCTCAAAGGCGTGAAGTTCGAGCACGCCACCGGCTACAAAACCGCCGACAACGTGGCCACCTACGACACCAAGACCTTTGAGGGTGCGTACCTGGCCGGTATCGTTGCGGGTGGCATGAGCAAAACCAAGACCATCGGCGTAGTGGCCTCCGTGCCCATCCCCGAAGTGGTGCGCAACATCAACAGCTTTGTGCTGGGCGCGCAAAGTGTGGACCCCGCCATCAAGGCCAAGGTGGTGTGGGTGAACGAATGGTTCAGCCCGCCCAAAGAGTCTGAAGCCGCCACCAGCCTCATCAACGGCGGCGTCGATGTGCTCTACCAGAACACCAACTCCCCCGCCGTGCTCAAAACCGCACAAGAGCGCGGCGTGCGTGCCTTTGGCAAAGATGGCGACATGAGCGCCTTTGCACCCCAGGCGCACCTGGGCTCGGCAGTGATCGACTGGGCGCCTTACTACACCAAAGTCACCCAGGACACGCTCAACGGCCAGTGGCAAGGCGGCTCTTTCTGGTGGGGCGTCAAGGAGGGCGCTATCGACCTCGTGAAAATCGCCGATGACGTGCCCCAGGAGATCAAAGACCGCGTGGCCAAGGCCAGGGCGGGCCTGAAGGACGGGAGCTTCCACGTCTGGACAGGCCCGGTGCAGGACAACACCGGCAAAGAAGTGCTGCCCGCAGGCAAGGTCGGTGACAACGCCTTCCTGACCGGCATTGACTTCTACGTCAACGGCGTTGATGGCAAAGTGCCCAGCGCCAAATAAGCACTGGTTATATTGGCGCAGCCTGTCCGTGCCATGTCGGGCAGACCTGCGCTGGCACCCCTCTACCTGTGGAACACAGACCCCCCTTTAAGGAAATTACCACCATGACCGATCTTCAAAAACGCTCCCTGCTCAAGGCAACAGCCCTGTCTGCTGTGGCCGCCGCCATGCTGGTGGCCTGTGGCAAGAAGGAGGAACCAGCTCCGGCGCCCGCTCCCGCCCCGGCGCCTGCGGCAGAGGCCCCCGCTCCCAAGCCCGAGCCACTGAAGATTGCCTTCGCCTACGTCGGCCCGGTGGGCGACGGTGGATGGTCGTATGCCCACGACAATGGCCGCAAAGCGCTGGAGAAAGAGTTTGGCGACAAGATCGTGACCACCTTCGTCGAGAGCGTGCCCGAATCCGCCGACGCCGAGCGTGTGCTGCGCGATTTCGTCGGCCAAGGCAACAAGCTGGTGTTTGGCACCACCTTTGGCTACATGGAGTCGATGGTGAAAGTGGCCGCAGACCACCCCGAGGTCAAGTTCGAGCATGCCACCGGCTACAAGAGCGCTGCCAACCTGCGCACCTACGACAGCCGCACCTACGAAGGCGCGTACCTGGCAGGCATCATCGCGGGCGCCATGACCAAGAGCAACACGCTGGGCGTGGTCGGCTCCGTGCCGATTCCGGAAGTGCTGCGCAATATCAACAGCTTCACGCTGGGCGCGCAGTCGGTGAACCCCAAAATCAAGACCAAGGTGGTGTGGGTGAACGAATGGTTCAGCCCCCCCAAAGAAACCGAGGCCGCCACCAGCCTGATCAACGGCGGCGCCGATGTGCTGTTCCAGAACACCGATTCGCCCGCTGTGCTCAAGACCGCCCAGGAAAAAGGCAAGCGCGCGTTTGGCTGGGATTCCGACATGACCGCCTACGGCCCCAAGGCCCACCTGGCATCGGCCATCATCAACTGGGGCCCCTACTACATCAAGGCCACCCGCGATGCGCTGGACGGCACCTGGAGCACCGGCCAGGCCTGGTGGGGCGTGAAAGAGGGCGCCATTGACCTCGTCTCCATTGCCGACGATGTGCCCGCCGACACCAAGGCCAAAGTCGAAGCTGTGAAAAACGGCCTGAAAGACGGCAGCTTTGTGATCTGGAAAGGCCCCATCGCAGGCCAGGACGGCAAACCGGTGCTGGACAAAGACGTGGTAGCTGACGATCAGTTCCTCTCTGGCGTCAACTTCTACGTCAAGGGCGTGGAAGGCAAGATTCCCGGCGGCGACAAGCAGTAAGCGCGCGCCCGTTCGCCGCGCCTGGCGCGGTGCAGCAAGGGCCGCCGCTGTGCGGCCCTTTTTTTGTCAGGCAAACACTGGAGGTTGTCGATGTTCAAAGTTCCCACCGTGAGCGCAGAACGCTTGCCCGCGCTCTTGCGCGCCATGCCCAAAGCCGAGTTGCACATCCACATTGAAGGCTCCCTGGAGCCCGAGATGATTTTTGCGCTGGCCCAGCGCAACGGCGTCAGCCTGCCCTACGCCGATGTGCAGGCACTGCGCAGCGCCTACGCCTTCACCGACCTGCAAAGCTTTCTCGACATCTACTACGCCGGTGCCAGCGTGTTGCTGCATGAGCAGGATTTTTACGACATGGCCCGCGCCTACCTTGCGCGAGCTGCTATGGATAACGTAGTGCGCGCCGAAATCTTCTTCGACCCGCAAACGCACACCGCCCGGGGCGTGCCCATGGCGGCGGTGGTCAACGGCCTGCACCGCGCTTGCGAAGATGCCCGCGCCGAGTGGGGCATCAGCGCTGCGCTGATCCTGTGCTTTTTGCGCCACCTGAGCGAAGAAGATGCCTTTGCCACGCTGGAGCAGGCGCTGCCGCTGCAAGACAAATTCATCGGCGTGGGCCTCGATAGCAGCGAAGTCGGCCACCCGCCCGAAAAGTTTGCCCGCGTGTTTGCGCGCTGCCGCGAACTGGGCCTGCACACCGTGGCCCACGCCGGCGAAGAAGGCCCGCCGGCCTACATCTGGAGCGCACTCGATGTGCTCCAAGTGGAGCGCATCGACCACGGCGTGCAGGCCCTGCGCGACCCGGTGCTGGTGCAGCGCCTGGCCCAAGGCGGCGTGCCGCTGACGGTGTGCCCGCTGTCCAACCAGAAGCTGCGCGTGTTCCCCGATCTGGCTGCGCACAACCTGCCCCAGCTGCTGGAGGCGGGCCTGTGCGCCACGGTCAATTCAGACGATCCGGCCTACTTTGGCGGCTACATCAATGACAACTTCACGCAGCTTTTTGCCGCTACGGGCATGACTGCACGCCACGCCTACCAGCTGGCCAGCAACAGCCTGCAAGCGAGCTTTGCCCCCGAGGCCGACAAGCGTGCCTGGGCGCACCGGCTCAAAGAGTGCTTTGAGCGCTGCTACGAGCACGACTACTGAAGCGGGGCCGGGGCGCTGCTTTCCAGCGCCCCACGCAGCTGGGCGGCGTAGCCTTGCAGCACGCTGGCCAGCGGCTCTTTGCGCGGCCAGCTCAGGGCGATGCCGTCGCCCTCGTGGCGCGGCACCACGTGCATATGAAAGTGGAAAACGGTTTGATCGCCCTCGCGGCCATTGGCTTGCAGCAGCGTCAGGCCCGGCGGGTCGAACACGGCCTGCACGGCGCGGGCCACGCGCTGGGCGGTTTGCATCACGGCGCCCGCCTCTTCGGGGGTCACGTCCAGCAGCGTGGCCGCATGGCGCTTGGTGGCCACCAGCACATGGCCGGGGTTGACCTGGCCGATGTCCATGAAAGCGATGGTCAAGGCATCTTCATAGACCGTGGCGGCAGGGATTTCTCCGGCCACCAGGCGGCAAAAGATGCACTGGCCTGGCGGCGAGGTGTCAACAAACATGGGCATGGGCGGTCTCCGGTAAAGCCTGTGGGGGGATTCGGGGCGGGTTCATCATAGTCAAAATGGCTTCCGGCCCTTATGGGGTAAGCGCTGGCAGCTATGGTTTTTAAAAAAAGAGAACCCTTGCAATCGGGCAGGGCGCTGGCGCGCAGTGGCGGTACGGGCTGCGCCCGCAGCGATAATTGGCAGCGCTGCCCGCCTGTGGCAGCACCCTCACCCGGCGCGTAGCCCCAGCGCCGGGTGTTTTCTTTTTTGGGGGCCATGTAGAGGAACACCATGTACAAAAACCTCGCTGCCGCACTCGCGGCCGCTTGTTTTTTCTCTCCCGCTTTTTCGCAGACTGCTGCCACGGCAGCCGCCAGCGTACCGGCTGCGGCGCCCGTTGCGGCACCGCTCAAGGTCGGCTTTGTCTATGTCACGCCGGTACTGGAAGTGGGCTGGACGCGCCAGCACGATGCAGGCCGCCGCGCCGTCGAGGCGGCGCTGGGCGCCAGCGTGCAAACCACCCGCGTCGAGAACGTGCCCGAAGGCGCCGACGCCGAGCGCGTGGTGCGCGAGCTGGCCGCCACTGGCCACGGCCTGATCTTCACCACCAGCTTTGGCTACATGGAGCCCACGCTCAAGGTGGCGCAGGATTTTCCGGGCGTGAAGTTCGAGTCGATTACCGGCTACAAGCAAACGCCCAATGTGGCCACCGCCAACGCCCGCTACTACGAGGGCCGCTACCTGGCCGGCATTGCCGCTGGGCGCATGGCCAAGAGTGGCGTGGCCGGTTACGTGGCGGGTTTTCCCATTCCCGAGGTGTTGCAGGGCATCAACGCCTTCACGCTGGGCATGCGCTCGGTGAACCCGCAGGCGCAGGTCAAGGTGGTGTGGCTCAACGCCTGGTTCGATCCGCCACGCGAGCGCGATGCGGCCATGGCCTTGTTCAACGAGGGCGTGGACGTGCTGGCCTTCCACACCGCCACCAACGCGGCCATGGTGGCCGCGCAAGAGCGCGGCAAGCTGGCCGTGGCCTACCACTCGGACATGCGCAAAGTGGGGCCGGACGCACAAATCCTGGCCGTCACCCACGAATGGGGCGGCTACTACACCGAGCGCACCCGCGCCGCCCTGGCAGGCACCTGGAAAAGCCGCAACACCTGGGGCGGTGTGCGCGAGGGCATGATCCGCGTGGGCGACTTCGGCTCCAAAGTGCCCGCCGACGTGCAGCAGCAAGTGCTGGCCGCGCAAAAGGCCGTGGGGGCGGGCCAGCTGCACCCCTTCAGCGCTGCCACGGCGGCGGTGCGCGACAACACGGGCCGGGTGGTCATTGCCCGTGGCCAGACCCTGAGCGACGCGCAAATCCTGCAAATGAACTGGCTGGCCGAAGGCGTGCAAGGCCAGCTGCCGCACTGACCTGCGCGCCGCCATTTCTCAAGCAAAATACGGCTTTGGCGCTTGAAGGACAAGCGCTTGCAGCTATCAAAACCGTAGTAATTCAGACAGGAGCGCGCATGAGCATCAAGAGCGACAAATGGATCCGCCGCATGGCCGAGCAGCACGGCATGATCGAGCCCTTCGAGCCCGGGCAAGTGCGCCAGGCCGCCAACGGCAACAAGGTCATCAGCTACGGCACCAGCAGCTACGGCTACGACATCCGCTGCGCACCGGAATTCAAGGTGTTTACGAACATCCACAGCACCGTGGTCGATCCCAAGAACTTCGATGAAAAAAGCTTTGTCGATTTTGAAGGCGACAGCTGCATCATCCCGCCCAACAGCTTTGCGCTGGCGCGCACCGTCGAATACTTCCGCATCCCGCGCAATGTGCTGACTATTTGCCTGGGCAAAAGTACGTATGCGCGCTGCGGCATCATCGTGAACGTCACGCCCTTCGAGCCTGAATGGGAAGGCTATGTGACGCTGGAGTTCAGCAACACCACGCCGCTGCCTGCGCGCATTTACGCGGGCGAGGGTTGCGCGCAGGTGCTGTTCTTTGAAAGCGACAAGGACGATGTCTGCGAGGTGTCGTACAAAGACCGGGGCGGCAAATACCAGGGCCAGCACGGCGTGACACTGCCGCGCGCCTGAGTCCGCCCCCCGCCGCCCACACAGGCAGACAGCGGCGCTGGCCCCACAGCGCAAACTGTCATGCCCCCGACACAGAGGCCCCCTAGATTGGGGCCTTTGTTCTTGGGGGAGCTTTCATGAAGAAATCAGCGATTGCACTGGCGGTGGGTGTGGCCTTGTCGGGGCTGTTGGCAGCGTGTGGTGGTAGCGACGATGGCCCGGTCGATATTCCCTCGGTCAGCAATCCTGGCAAGTTCTTCAACCGCACGGCCACGTTTGCCGTGTGCGCGCAGGTCGGCTCCTCGTGCGAAGACAGCACGCCCACCGCCGCAGAAATCGTGGCCGCCAGCGAAGACGGCATGGCGCTGGTCTATACCAACAGCCTCAAAGGCGAAGTCGGTTTTGTGGATATCACCGACCCGACCGCGCCCAAGGGCCTGGGCATGCTCGCCATGGGCGGCGAGCCCACCTCGGTCACGGTGCTGGGCGGCCACGCGCTGGTGGCGGTGAACACGTCGGCCAACTTCGTCAACGCCTCGGGCAAGCTGGTGGTGGTCGATATGGCCAAGCGCAGCATCGTCACCGAAATCCAGCTTGGCGGCCAGCCCGACTCGGTGGCGCGCAGCAAGGACGGCCAGTACGTGGCCGTGGTGATTGAGAACGAGCGTGACGAGAGCCTGAACAAGGGCGCGCTGCCCCAGGCGCCCTCGGGCTACCTGACCATCGTCGATACCGTGGGCGCCCCCGCCAGCTGGAAGACCCGCAAGGTCGAATTGCAGGGCCTGGCCGCGCTCTACCCCGAGGACGCTGAACCCGAGTACGTCTCCATCAACGACGACAACGTGGCCGTGGTCACGCTGCAAGAGAACAACCACATCGCGCTGGTCGATTTGCCCACGGGCAAAGTCACCCGCCACTTCAGTGCGGGCGCCGTCACGCTCACCCAGGTGGATTTGACCGACGCCCCGCGCCCCAACAGCGTCAACCTGACCGAAACCCAGGCCAACCGCTTGCGCGAGCCCGATGGCGTGGCCTGGGTCTCCAAGACGCAGTTCGCCACGGCCAACGAGGGCGACCTCAACGGGGGCAGCCGGGGCTTTACCATTTTCAACGCCGATGGGGCCGTGGCCTACGACGCAGGCAACACCCTGGAGCACCTGGTGGCGCGCATCGGCCACACCAACGACAAGCGCTCGGACGCCAAGGGCAACGAGCCCGAGAACGTGGCCTTTGGCCGCTTTGATGGCACCGATTACCTGTTTGTGGCCTCCGAGCGCTCCAGCGTCCTGGCCGTGTACGACATGGGCCAGAAAAACCAGCCGGTGTTCAAACAGGTGCTGCCCGCCGCGCTGGCCCCCGAAGGGGTGCTGGCGATTCCGTCGCGCAACCTGCTGATCGCCGCCAGCGAGAACGATGACCGCGCCACCAGCTCCACCCTGCGCTCGGCGCTCAACATCTACCAATACCAAAGCGCACCGGCGGCCTACCCGAGCATCCAGTCGGCCAACCGTGCCGACGGCACGCCCATTCCGTGGTCGGCGCTGTCGGGTCTGGTGGCGGCGCCTACGGGGTCTGTCGTGTACGCGATTGACGACAGCTTCTTCCGGGGCAACCGCATTTTTGAGATCGACACCAGCGCCAAGCCTGCCAAGCTGCAGCGCGAAATTCGCATCACCGACCCCAGCGGCAAGATTGCTGCCCTGGCCGCCGTGCTGCCCGCTGCCAAGGACGCCAACGCCTTCGACGCCACCGATCTGGCCGCGCTGGTCAATGCCGACGGCAGCGTCAACCTCGACCCCGAAGGCATTGCGCTGGCCTCGGGCGGCGGCTTCTGGATTGCTTCGGAAGGAAGCGGCACCGTGGGCGAGGCCGCCCGCCCGGTGCTGTCGGCCAACCTGGTGTTCAAGCTCTCGGCCACGGGCGTGATCGAAGACATCATCCAGCTGCCCGCCGAGGTCAACGCCAAGCAGCAGCGCTTTGGCTTCGAAGGCATTGCCGAATCGGGCGGCAAGCTGGTGGTGGCCTTCCAACGCGCCTGGGCGGGTGATGCCCACCCGCGCATCGGTGTGTACGACCTGGCCGCCAAGACCTGGCAGTTCATGTTCTACCCGCTGGACGCGGTGGCTTCGCCCAACAAGGGCTGGGTGGGCTTGTCGGAAATCACGGCTGTGGGCAATAACCGCTTTGTGGTGATTGAGCGCGACAACCAGGGCGGCCCCGATGCCCGCGTGAAAAAGCTCTACCGCATCGACCTGAACGGCGTGGCCGATGGCACCACCCTGAGCAAAACCCTGGTGCGCGATGTGCTGCCCGACCTGCGCAAAACCCATGGTTTGGTGGTTGAGAAGATTGAGGGCTTTGCCGTGCTGGCCAACGGCGATGCGCTGCTGGTCAACGACAACGATGGCGTGGACGAAAACAACGGCGAAACCTGGCTGCACCACCTGGGCCCGCTGAACCTGAACTGAGGCGCGCGCGCCGGTGGCACTGAACGCGGGGGCCATGCGCTATCTTCGGGGCCATGCAAAAGCTCTGGGATATTTCCCCTGCGGTTCACCCCGGCACCCCGGTTTTTCCGGGGGACGCGCCTTACCGGCAGCAGTGGTGTGCCACCCTGGCGCCGGGCTGCCCGGTCAACGTCAGCGCCATCACCATGTCGCCCCACGTGGGCGCCCACGCCGATGCGCCGCTGCACTACGACGCCCACGGCGCGGCGGCGGGCGAGATGGCGCTGGCGCCTTTTATCGGGCCTTGCCGCGTCATCCATGCCATTGCCTGCGGGCCGCTGATTGAATGGCACCACCTGGCGCACGCACTGGCCGAGCTGCCCCCGCGCGTGCTGGTGCGCACCTGTGCGCAAGCGCCCACGCAGTGGGATACCCGATTGATTGCCTACGCCCCCGCCACCATAGAGCGCCTGGCCGACCTGGGCGTGCTGCTGGTCGGGCTGGACACCGCCAGCATCGACCCGGCAGACAGCCACGACCTGCCCAGCCACCAGGCCGTGCGCCAGCGCGGCCTGCGCGTGCTGGAGAACCTGGTGCTCGACGAGGTGCCCGAGGGCGACTACGAGCTGATCGCCTTGCCGCTTAAGCTCATGCAGGCCGAGGCCTCGCCCGTGCGCGCAGTGCTGCGCTCGCTGGCCTGAGCGCCGATGGCCCCAGCCCTGCGCCGTGCTCCTTGGCGACAGCGCCGCGCCAACACAGGCGCTAAGCTCCAGTCCCCCAGGAGATTTGACCCGTGCCAGCGCCCACCCATCCCACGGCCTTTGTGGCCAGCGTTCCCCCCGACACCACCGCCATCCCACCAGCGGCACCGGCCCCCCGGCGCGGTGCGCGCCAGCCGCTGGGGCTGTGGCCCATGCTGTTGGCGCTGTTGTCGGCGTTTGCCCTGAGCCAGTCGTACCGCACGGTCACGGCCATCATCGCTACGGGGCTGCAAAGTGACTTTGGCCTGTCCTCGTCGTCGCTGGGCGCGTTTGCCGGGCTGTTCGGGCTGGCGTTCGGCGTGATGCAGTTTTTCATGGGCATCGGCATGGATTTGTATGGCCTGCGCCGTACCGTGCTCAGTGCGTTTCCGCTGGCCATCGCGGGCGCGGCGCTGTCGGCCTGGGCGCCGCAGTACGGTTGGCTGATGCTGGGCCAGATGCTCATTGGCGTGGGCTGCGCACCGGCGTTTCTGGCCTGCACGGTGTTTATTGCGCGGCATTTTCCGGCGGGGCAGTTTGCCTTCATGTCGGGCGTGGGCCTGGGCGTGGGCGGGCTGGGGCTGCTGTTTACCGGCACCCCGCTGGCCTGGCTGGTGCAGCACACCAGCTGGCGCGTGGCGTTTGCCGTGCTGGCGGGTTTGTCGGCGCTGTCGTGGCTGCTGATCTGGCGCTGCGTGCATGAGCCCGCCCTGGCTGCCCCCGCCGCTGAGCGCGAGCGCTGGGGCGCGGCAGTGCGCCGCTTTGGTGCGCTGTTCACGCTGCCGCACACCTGGGGCATCTTGCTGTTGGGCATGGTGGCCTACGCCGCGTTTTTGTCGCTGCGCGGGCTGTGGATTGGCCCGCTGCTGATAGAGCGTTACGGTTTTTCGCTGGTCGAAAGCGGCAACGCGGCGCTGGCCATGTCGCTGATTTCGCTGTTCAGCCCGGCCTGCTTTGGCCACTTTGACCCCGGCCCCACGCGCCGGCGCCGCTGGGTGGTGAATTTTTCGCTGCTGGTGGCGGCGCTGTACCTGGTGCTGGGCCTGGCGACGCAGCACGCGGCCCTGAACGTGGCGCTGGTGCTGTTGATTGCCACGCTATCGGGCTATTCGGTGCTGCAATATTCGGACGTGCGCGCTTCGTATCCGCCTGATTTGACGGGCCGCGCGCTGTCGGTGTTCACCATGGCCATGTTTTTGGGCGTGGGGCTGATGCAGTGGTTTACTGGCTGGGTGGCGGGCTGGGCGCAGGCCCAGGGGCTGGACGCCTACCAGGCGGTCATGGCCACCATTGCCGCCATGCTGGCGCTGGGTTCGTGCGCGTTTCGCTGGCTGCCCGCATCGCCGATGTTGCAGCAGCAAAAATAAGTGTCAAATCGGCCTCTGGCGCGCGCCAGATAAGCGCCAGCAGCTATCAATAAAGTAGCAATTTACAGCAGGCTGGCACTGGAGCCATCGCCCCGGTACAGCCAGGGCAAGTCCAGCAGGCGCGCGCCCAGCAGGCGCAGCGACAGATCTCGCCCCCAGCGCACCAGGCCGGTGGCGTGGAAGATGCGCCCGTTGCGCTGCGATCGCGCCTGCACGCGCGCGTTGCGCTCCCAGCGGTTAAGGGCGTAGCGGCGCAGGCGCAGGGGCACTTCCAGGTCGTGCATGGCCATGGCGTGCTGCAACTGGGCGGCATCTTCAATGGCCATGCCCGCGCCCTGGGCCAGGTAGGGGCGCATGGGGTGGGCCGCATCACCCAGCAGCGCCACCAGGCCCTGGGCCATTTGTGCTGCGCTGCGCAAAGGCGGGCGGTCAGACAGCGGCCACAGCCGCCAGCCCTGGCCTGCGCCCGGGGCGGCGCGCACCACGTCTTGCAGGGCCGCGCAGGTGCCCGCCAGTGCCTGGGCCAAGCCGCTGGCGTTGGCGCTGTGGTCCCAGTTTTGCAGGTCTTCGGGGGGCTGGCCTTGCACGATCACCACCAGGTTTTGCAGCGCACCACCACGCACCGGGTACTGCACCGCGTGCAGGCGTGGGCCCAGCCAGACGGTGATTTGTGCGGTGCGCAGGCGTTTGGGCAAAGCGCCCTGGCGGGCCAGCGCGCGGTAGGCGAGGTGGCCGGTCACGCGCGGCGGGCCGTCGGCCAGCAGCTGGGTGCGGGTGCGGCTCCAGAGGCCGTCGGCGCCGATCAGCGCGTCGCCCTCGACCTCTTTGCCCGCGCTGGTGCGCACCAGCACCACGCCGTCGCCCTGCGTGTAGCCGTCAATCGACAGGCCCAGGTTCAGTTGCACTTCGGCGCTTTCCTGCACGGCTGCCAGCAGCAGCGCCTGCAAATCGGCGCGGTGGATGGTGGCGTAGGCCGCGCCGTAGCGCTGCACGGCTTGCGCGCCCAAGGGCAGCACCGCCAGTTCACGCCCCGACAGCGCACAGCGCACCTGCAACTGCGTAGGAAAAGCGGCCACTGCCTGCAAGCGCTGCTGCAAGCCCCAGGCCTGCAAGCGGCGCACCACGTTGGGGCCGATCTGCACGCCCGCGCCCACCTCGCTGAAAGCGGCGGCACGTTCGTACAACCGCACATCCCAGCCCGCGCGCGACGCGCCCAGCGCTGCCGCCAGCCCACCAATGCCGCCACCGGCCACCAACACCTGTTTCTTCATGGGGGAATTGTGCCTTGCCCGGCGCTGGCGTTCAGGCGTCCAGCAATTGGTGCAGCACGTAGGGCAGGATACCGCCCGCGCGGTAGTAGTCCACCTCGATGGGGGTATCAATGCGCAGCGTGACCAGCACGTGCTGCTGCGAGCCATCGGCACGGCGGATGACCAGGGTGGCATCGCTTTGCGGCGTGAGGGCGGCGTCGGGCAGCACGTCGATGTCTTCGTCGCCCGTCAGGCCCAGCGTTTGCCACGAATCCTGGCCCTTGAACTGCAACGGCAGCACGCCCATGCCCACCAGGTTGGAGCGGTGGATGCGCTCAAAGCTCTTGGCCACCACGGCCTTGATGCCCAGCAGCTGCGTGCCCTTGGCGGCCCAGTCGCGGCTTGAGCCGGTGCCGTATTCCTCGCCCGCAAAAATCACCGTGGGCACGCCCTGCGCCATGTAGTGCGTGGCGGCGTCGTAGATGAACATTTTTTGCCCTTGCAGTGGCCCCTCGCCCTGGAACAGCGTCACGCCGCCTTCTTCGCGGGCGCCATCGGCCAGGGGTTCGAGCATCAGGTTCTTGATGCGCACATTGGCAAAGGTGCCGCGCACCATCACGTCGTGGTTGCCACGGCGTGCGCCGTAGCTGTTGAAGTCGGCCTTTTGTACGCCGTGCTGCTGCAACCACTGCCCCGCAGGCGAGCTGGGCGCGATGGAGCCTGCGGGCGAGATGTGGTCGGTGGTGATGGAGTCGCCCAGCAAGGCCATGATGCGGGCGTGGCGCACCGATTCAGTGCTTTTTGGGGCTACAGCGCCCGACTGGTCTGCGCTTTCAGCTATATCTTTCATAGCGAAGTGGGCAAAGAACGGGGGCTCGGCAATGTAGGTGCTGGCAGGCCAGGTGTAGGTGGTGCCCGCCACGCCCTTGATTTTTTGCCACAGCTTGCCGGGGTCGGTCTGGATCTTGGCGTAGTTTTCGCGGAAGGCTTTGCCCTTCATCGCAAACTTCATGAGCTGGTGGATTTCATCGCTGCTGGGCCAGATGTCGCCCAGGTAAATGTCGCGCCCGTCTTTGCCGCGCCCCACCGGCTCGGTCATCAGGTCTTTGAGCACGGTGCCCGCGATGGCGTAGGCCACCACCAGCGGCGGGCTGGCCAGAAAATTGGCCTTGAGGTGGGGATGGATGCGCGCCTCAAAGTTGCGGTTGCCCGAGAGCACGGCGGCGCACACCAGATCGTTTTGCGTGATGGCCTCGTTCAGCTCAGGCGCCAGGTCGCCTGCGTTGCCGATGCAGGTGGTGCAGCCGTAACCGGCCAGCGCAAAGCCGAGTTTTTCGAGGTAGGGCAGCAGCCCGGTCTCGGTCAGGTACTCGGTCACGATGCGCGAGCCCGGCGCCAGCGAGGTCTTGATGTGCGGCGCCACCGTGAGCCCGGCTTTCACGGCCTTCTTGGCCAGCAGGCCCGCCGCCAGCAGCACGCTGGGGTTGGAGGTGTTAGTGCAGCTGGTGATGGCGGCAATCAGCACATCGCCGTGGCCTATGTGCAAGGCGTTGTCGGTGGCGGCGGGCACTTCGCACACGGCCAGCGCAGGTTGGGCAGCCTGTGCCGTGGCCAGGGTAGGGCGGTTGGCCACCATTTCCACCACATCGCGCGGCGCACCGGGCCGGGGCGATGGTGCCTCTGCCGCCGGGCCGCCCTCGCCGCAGCCCACGCGGTGGCGCTGGGTCAGGCGCTCGGGGGGCTGGTTGAAACCATTTTGGGCGCCGGGCTGGCTGAACAGCGTCGTGAACTGCGCCTTGACCCGGCCCAGCTCAATGCGGTCTTGCGGGCGCTTGGGGCCGGCCAGGCTGGGGGTCACGCTGGCCAGATCGAGTGTGACGACCTGCGAGTAATCGATCTCGCCCGCCAGCGGCACACCGAACAAACCCTGGGCCTGGAAGTACGCCTCGAAGGCTTCGATCTCGGCTTTGGTGCGGCCCGTGCCTTTGAAGTAGGCGATGGTTTTTTCATCGACCGGAAAAAAGCCCATGGTGGCGCCGTACTCGGGCGCCATGTTGGCGATGGTGGCGCGGTCGGGCAGTGCCAGCGTGCGCGTGCCCTCGCCAAAAAACTCGACAAACTTGCCCACCACCTTGTGCTGGCGCAGCAGCTCGGTCACGGTGAGCACCAGATCGGTGGCCGTGACACCCTCGCGCAGCTGGCCGCTCAGCTCCAAGCCGACCACATCGGGCGTCAAAAAATACACCGGCTGACCCAGCATGGCGGCCTCGGCCTCGATGCCACCCACGCCCCAGCCGACCACACCGATGCCGTTGATCATGGTGGTGTGGCTGTCGGTGCCGACCAGGGTGTCGGGGTAGAACACGCCGTCTTTGGTTTGGTGAACGCCCCGCGCCAGGTATTCCAGATTGACCTGGTGGACGATGCCAAAACCGGGCGGCACCACGCCAAAGGTGGCAAATGCCTGCATGCCCCATTTCATGAACTCGTAGCGCTCGCGGTTGCGCTGGAACTCCAGCTTCATGTTCAGGTCGAGCGCCTTTTTGCTGCCGTAGTGGTCCACCATGATGGAGTGGTCCACCACCAGATCCACGGGCACCAGGGGTTCGATTTTCTCTGGGGGGTAGCCCAGCTTGGCGGCCACACTGCGCATGGCTGCCAAATCGGCCAGCAGCGGCACGCCGGTAAAGTCTTGCAGCACCACGCGCGAGACGACAAAGGGAATTTCGTCTTTGCGCTCGGCCTGAGGCTGCCATTGGGCCAGTTGCGCTACATGCTCGGGCAGGATTTTGCGGCCATCACAGTTGCGCAGTACCGATTCGAGCACGATGCGAATGGATACTGGCAAGCGCCGGATGCCGGGAAACTCCTGGGCCAATGCGGGCAAGGAATAAAAGTGCCCCCCTTTACCGGAGGGCGTTTTCAACTTTTTCAGGGTGGCGGCAAATGCATGCGCTGCGGGGCGATGAACGGAGGTGGCCATGGAAAACTCCTGGGAATAGGGTGGTAAGCCATTTTGGCACCCTGGCGCCTGGTGGCAAGTCAGACACCGCGCCGATTAACCACCAAAGCCCGCCAATAGACCGGGCTATCGCTACAGATAGCCCACATTGCATGGCACACATGCCAGCATGTGCTTATCAAATGCCCATAAAAAATGTCCGCCGCGGCGGACATTTTTTAAATCACGAACTGGTCGCGATTTTGGTTCTGAATCCATTTTGGTGCTTTGCCACGGCCTGTCCAGGTTTGGCCAGTAGCCGGGTCACGGTATTTGGGGGCCACTTTGGCGCCGACGTTAGCATTGCGGGCCTTGGGTGCAGAGAAAATATCTTGCGATGTCAGGCCAAACTCATCCACCAAGGCACGCACCTGCGCGATGGCACCGGCCAATTCCTGGCGGCGTGCTTCCTGGATTCGGGTTTCAAGGAGTTCACGTTCTTTGAGCAGCTCTTTGTAAGAGGTCATGGTGGTCAAGGCAATCAGGATTTAAGAAGCCATTAGTATATTGGCGACTTTGATTTTTTGCATGACAGGTTAAATAAAATGACTGCCATTCAGGGTATATCTGCGTGGTGGGCAGTGCAAGACAGCCGCTCTACCCCAATCAGTCTGCTGCGCTCTTTGCGCAGACGGGGTTGGTGCGTTGGCCTTGAATATCCGCACCTGCGGGCAAATGGCCGGTAATTGCCGGTAATAGCACCCCCATAATCTGGCGCAGCGCTGCGCCAGCGCACCATATTCATTTTCCAGTACCCACCCAAGGAACACCATGGCGCTTTACTGTATTGGCGACGTGCAGGGCTGCGACGGCGCGCTGCAACGCCTGCTGGACCACATGGCCTTTTCGCCCAGCCGCGATACCGCCTATTTGCTGGGCGATCTGGTCAACCGTGGCCCCGATTCCGCCGCCGTGCTGCGCCGCTGCATGGCCGCCGATGGCGCGCTGCGCCCGCTGCTGGGCAACCATGACCTGCACTTGCTGGCCACGGCGCACGGCGTGCGCAAGCCCTCGCGCCGCGACACGCTCGATGGCGTGTTGCACGCCCCCGACAGCACCGCCTTGCTCGACTGGCTGCGCCAGCAACCGCTGGCGCACGCACACACGCACGCCAACCAGACCCTGCTGATGGTGCATGCGGGCGTGCTGCCCGCCTGGAGCGTGGCCGATACGCTGGCGCTGGCCGCCCAGGTGCAGGCCGTGCTGCGTGGCCCGGAATTTGTCGCTTTTCTGCACCAGATGTACGGCAACACCCCCGACCACTGGCGCGCCGACCTGGCGGGCGCCGATCGCCTGCGCGTGGTCGTCAATGCACTGACGCGGCTGCGCTTTTGCAGTGCCGATGGGGTGATGGATTTCGATAGCACCGAAAGCGCCCAGGCCGCGCCACCGGGGTTGCTGCCCTGGTTTGACGTGCCGGGCCGACGCACTGCGGGCACGCTGGTGGCGTTTGGCCACTGGTCCACGCTGGGCTGGCTGGATCGCCCCGATGCCCTGGGGCTGGACACGGGCTGCGTGTGGGGCGGCTGCCTCAGCGCCGTGCGTTTTGGCGCCACGTTGGCCGAGCGCGAGCGGCTGCAGGTGCAGTGCCCCCAAGCGCAAAAACCCGGCTGAGGTGCCAATGCCAGTCAGTTAAGCAAAGTCGAAGCTGAGTTGGTCTAAAAAGGGAACGTGTTCAATACGTTCCCTTTTTTGTTTTGCCGAGCCTGCTACAAAACACTTTGCATGAGACGTTGGAGGCGCT